>NZ_JBNNVU010000069.1:0-28862 GCF_050280705.1 Pseudomonas sp. NPDC089530
TGGCTTTTGATCTAAAGTTTTTTGACGCAGCGTCGATACGCTGGTTATACGAACCCTTGAGTTTTGATGAGGTAGAACATGAACCCGATGTTAGCCCTTCGGCAATACCAGAAAGTCGGATCCCAGGCGCAGACTTCCGAAGCCAGTCCTCATCGCCTGGTACAAATGCTGATGGAGGGTGGTCTGGATCGTATCGCTCAGGCCAAGGGGGCGATGGAGCGCAAGGATATTCCCGGCAAGGGCGTATTTATCGGCAAGGCCATTGGCATTATCGGTGGCTTGCGTGAAGGGCTCGACCTGGAAAACTCGTACGACACCCTGGGTGATCTGGACGGGTTGTACGCCTACATGATGACGCGTCTCACCGAGGCCAACGTCAAGACCGACCCGGCGATTCTCGACGAAGTCGCCGATCTGCTGCGCACCGTCAAGGAAGGCTGGGACGCCATCGGAACGCCGGGTCCGCAGTTCTAAGGAGATCACCATGAGTCTTGTATTGCAGCGTATCGAAGAAACCCGTGAAGCACTGGTCGCCGCCTTGGCCGAGCGTAACTGGGAAGCAATCGGTCAGCTGGATCTGGCCTGCCGTTCCTGCATGGAAGACATCTTGAGTGAGAGTCCGGAGGACGAAGCTGCATTGCGCGAGAATCTGCAGGAGTTGCTGGGGGTCTATCGGCAACTTCTGGAGGTGACGACGGGGGAGCGTCAGGCAATAGTCGACGAGATGTCACAGATCCATCAAGCACAGAACGCGGCAAAGGTTTACCATCTGTTCGGTTAATTAACCCCCGCAGTTAATCCGAATCTAGTGCGCCATAAATTTGACTGTGCACGCTTTTTTGACTTAACTAGTGGCTGTTTTCAGATTTCAGACGTCTATCAGGCTCAAAATGCCTAAAAGCGTCTAGCTTGCCCTGATTCCGGGCATTGAGTTGACTAGGGAAGTTGCTATTGCATGTGGCGTGAAACCAAAATTCTGCTGATTGATGACGATAGCGTCCGCCGCCGCGACCTGGCGGTGATTTTAAATTTTCTTGGTGAAGAAAATTTACCCTGTGGTAGCCATGATTGGCAGCAGGCTGTCGGCTCATTGTCATCAAGTCGTGAAGTAATCTGTGTCCTCATCGGGACTGTAAATGCTCCTGGGGCACTTCTGGGCCTGTTAAAGACACTCTCGACCTGGGATGAGTTCCTTCCGGTTTTGTTAATGGGCGATAATTCTTCCATTGACCTGCCTGAAGACCAGCGTCGTCGAGTGCTTTCCACCCTGGAAATGCCGCCCAGCTACAGCAAGTTGCTCGATTCCCTGCACCGTGCCCAGGTCTATCGTGAAATGTACGATCAGGCCCGTGAGCGCGGTCGCCATCGCGAGCCCAACCTCTTTCGCAGCCTGGTTGGCACCAGTCGGGCGATCCAGCATGTGCGACAGATGATGCAGCAAGTGGCCGATACCGACGCCAGCGTGCTGATCCTCGGCGAGTCCGGCACCGGCAAGGAAGTGGTCGCGCGTAACCTGCACTATCACTCCAAGCGCCGCGAAGCGCCGTTCGTGCCGGT
The DNA here is from genome assembly GCF_050280705.1 of Pseudomonas sp. NPDC089530. Classification (NCBI taxonomy): domain Bacteria; kingdom Pseudomonadati; phylum Pseudomonadota; class Gammaproteobacteria; order Pseudomonadales; family Pseudomonadaceae; genus Pseudomonas; species Pseudomonas sp. NPDC089530. The sequence goes on from NZ_JBNNVU010000069.1 coordinate 1,558, forward strand.
CAACTGTGGCGCGATTCCGGCTGAGTTGCTCGAGAGCGAGCTGTTCGGTCACGAGAAGGGCGCCTTTACCGGGGCGATCACCAGTCGTGCCGGGCGTTTCGAGCTGGCCAACGGCGGCACCCTGTTCCTCGACGAAATCGGTGACATGCCGCTGCCGATGCAGGTCAAGCTGCTGCGGGTGCTGCAGGAGCGGACCTTCGAGCGTGTGGGCAGCAACAAGACCCAAAGCGTCGACGTGCGGATCATCGCCGCGACCCACAAGAACCTCGAGAGCATGATCGAGGTCGGCAGTTTCCGCGAAGACCTGTACTACCGCCTGAATGTGTTCCCGATCGAGATGGCGCCGCTGCGTGAGCGTGTGGAAGACATTCCGCTGCTGATGAACGAGCTGATCTCGCGTATGGAGCACGAGAAGCGCGGTTCGATCCGCTTCAACTCCGCGGCCATCATGTCGCTCTGCCGGCATGGCTGGCCGGGCAACGTCCGTGAGCTGGCGAACCTGGTGGAGCGCATGGCGATCATGCACCCCTATGGTGTGATCGGTGTGGTCGAGTTGCCGAAGAAATTCCGCTACGTCGACGACGAAGACGAGCAACTGGTGGACAGCCTGCGCAGCGATCTGGAAGAACGGGTGGCGATCAATGGCCATACGCCGGACTTCGCCGCCACCGCCATGCTGCCGCCGGAAGGCCTGGACCTGAAGGATTATCTCGGTGGTCTGGAGCAGGGGTTGATCCAGCAGGCGCTCGACGATGCCAATGGCATTGTGGCGCGGGCCGCGGAGCGTTTGCGTATTCGTCGTACCACGCTGGTGGAGAAAATGCGCAAGTACGGCATGAGCCGTCGTGAGGGTGATGAACAGGCGGATGATTGACGCCTGTTTTTTAACCTGTTGAAAACCGGGCGGTTTTTTTTCGGCACGGGTATTGCTAAGTCTCTCGCAACGTTCCGTTTAACTGACGGTCAGCCACGCGAGAGAGCACGATGCCCCAAGCCGCCCAGATGTCTCCTGCCCCTGAAGCCCAGGGGCAATCGTCGTCCGTAGAGCAGGCAAGCCGGCTTGGCCTTGAGCAGGCGTTTGCCTTGTTCAACCAGATGTCGAGCCAGCTTTCCGACTCCTACAGCATGCTCGAGGCCCGGGTGACCGAGCTCAAGGGTGAACTGGCCGTGGTCAGCGCCCAGCGCATGCAGGAACTGGCGGAAAAGGAGCGTCTGGCCAACCGTCTGCAAAACCTCCTCGATCTGTTGCCTGGCGGCGTCATCGTCATCGACGCCCAGGGTATCGTCCGTGAAGCCAATCCCGCCGCCTGCGACCTGCTGGGGCTGCCCCTCGAAGGCGAGCTGTGGCGTCACGTCATTGCGCGCTGCTTTGCGCCGCGAGAAGACGACGGCCATGAAATTTCCCTGAAGGATGGTCGGCGCTTGTCGATCGCCACCCGTTCGCTGGATGCCGAGCCGGGCCAATTGGTGCTGCTCAACGACCTGACTGAAACCCGTCACCTGCAAGACCAGTTGGCCCGCCATGAGCGTCTGTCGTCCCTGGGGCGCATGGTGGCGTCCCTGGCGCATCAGATCCGTACTCCATTATCCGCCGCGTTGCTGTATGCCAGTCACCTGACCGAGCAGGAACTGCCCGTCGCCACCCAGCAACGGTTTGCCGGGCGCCTGAAAGAGCGGCTGCATGAGCTGGAGCATCAGGTGCGCGACATGCTGGTGTTCGCCCGGGGCGAGCTGCCGCTGACCGATCGCGTCACCCCCAAGGCCCTGCTGCAAGCGTTGCAGGCGGCGGCCTTGACCCATGTGCAGGACGTACCGGTGCGCTGGCAGTGCGACAGCCATGCCGGCGAGTTGCTGTGCAATCGCGACACCTTGATCGGGGCAGTGCTCAACCTGATCGAGAACGCCATCCAGGCCAGTGCTGGCCAGGTGCGTCTTAAAGTTCATCTGTATACCCGTGGCAACGACTTGCGGCTGTGTGTCAGCGATAGCGGCTGCGGCATCGATGCCGCGGTGCTGGCGCGCCTGGGAGAACCGTTTTTCACCACCAAGGCCACGGGAACCGGCTTGGGCCTGACAGTCGTCAAGGCGGTGGCGCGTGCCCATCAGGGAGAATTGCTACTGCGCTCGCGTCCTGGGCGCGGTACCTCTGCGCTGGTGGTTCTGCCGCTGTTCTCCGGCGCTCAAGGAGTGGAGTGAAGGTAATGGCAATCAAGGTTTTACTGGTTGAAGACGATCGCGCTCTGCGCGAGGCCCTGGCGGATACGCTGCTGTTGGCCGGTCATGACTACGAGGCGGTCGGCAGCGCGGAAGAAGCGTTGGAGGCGGTGTTCGACGAGTCGTTCAACCTGGTGGTCAGCGACGTCAACATGCCGGGCATGGATGGTCATCAGTTGTTGGGGCTGCTGCGTGCGCGCCAGCCGCAGTTGCCGGTATTGCTGATGACGGCCCACGGCGCGGTCGAGCGTGCGGTCGAGGCCATGCGTCAAGGAGCCGCCGACTACCTGGTCAAGCCGTTCGAGCCCAAGGCCCTGCTGGATCTGGTGGCGCGACATGCCCTGGGTTGCCTGGGCACGGCGGAGGGCGAAGGGCCGGTGGCCTTCGAGCCGGCCAGTGCGCAGTTGCTCGAGCTGGCGGCGCGGGTCGCGCGCAGCGATTCCACGGTATTGATCTCGGGCGAGTCCGGCACCGGTAAAGAGGTGTTGGCGCGATACATTCACCAGCAGTCGCCGCGTGCCAACCAGCCATTTATCGCCATCAACTGCGCGGCGATTCCGGACAACATGCTCGAAGCCACGCTGTTCGGTCACGAGAAGGGGGCCTTTACCGGTGCCGTCGCGGCCCAGCCCGGCAAGTTCGAGCTGGCCGATGGCGGCACCCTGTTGCTGGATGAGATTTCCGAGATGCCCCTGGGGCTGCAGGCCAAGCTGCTGCGGGTGTTGCAGGAGCGCGAAGTCGAGCGGGTCGGCGCGCGCAAGCCCATTGCCCTGGATATCCGGGTGGTGGCGACCACCAACCGCGACCTGGCCGGCGAAGTGGCGGCGGGGCGTTTCCGTGAAGACCTTTATTACCGATTGTCGGTGTTTCCGCTGGCCTGGCGTCCGCTGCGCGAGCGTACCGCCGATATCCTGCCGCTGGCCGAGCGTCTGCTGGCCAGGCACGTCAATAAAATGAAACATGCGGCGGCCCGGCTGTCCGCCGAGGCGCAGGCCTGCCTGGTCGGTTATCCGTGGCCGGGTAACGTGCGGGAGCTGGATAACGCCATCCAGCGTGCGTTGATCCTGCAGCAGGGTGGCCTGATCCAGCCGGAAGATTTTTGCCTGGGCGGGCCGTTGGCCTGTGTGCCGTTACCAGTCATGGCACCCGCCGCGGTGACGGCGGTGCGCAGCGTTCCGCTGGAGGCCGATGTGCCGCCGGCTGAGTCGGTCGGGGCTCTGGGCGACGATCTGCGGCGCCGGGAATTCCAGATGATCATCGACACGTTGCGCGCCGAGCGTGGCCGGCGCAAAGAGGCGGCCGAACGGCTGGGTATCAGCCCGCGTACCTTGCGCTACAAGTTGGCGCAGATGCGCGATGCCGGAATGGATGTCGAGGCTTATCTGTTTGCAACATGAAAGGTTTAAGACTGACGCCGTGCAGGCTTTTGTTCGGTGTCTCCGTGGAGCTGGCACCCTTGTTGCTAACACCTCACTAACCGCTGTGCGAGTGTCAAAAAAATGCGGGTCGTCGGAGAGAGTAGACCATGAGCCAAGGTATTGAATTTAATCGCTTGATGTTGGACATGCGGGCCATGCAGATGGACGCCATGGCCAAGCCTAAATTGGCCGCGGTGCCGCAGATGAGCGGCAGCAGTTTTTCCGACATGCTTGGGCAGGCGGTGAACAAGGTCGCCGACACTCAGCAGGCATCCAGCCAGTTGGCCAGCGCTTTCGAGATTGGCAAGAGCGGCGTCGACCTGACCGACGTGATGATCGCCTCGCAGAAGGCCAGTGTGTCCTTCCAGGCACTGACCCAGGTGCGTAACAAGTTGGTTCAGGCATACCAAGACATCATGCAGATGCCGGTTTAAGGACGAGATTGAGTCATGGCAGAAGCAGTCGCCGATAACGTACCGGCCAAGGCCACTCCGACAGAAGGCAAACCGCCGCTGTTTGGTCTGTCCTTTCTGGAAAACCTCTCCGAAATGACCATGCTGCGTCAGGTCGGCCTCCTGGTCGGTCTGGCCGCCAGCGTGGCGATTGGTTTTGCCGTGGTGTTGTGGTCCCAGCAACCCGATTACCGTCCTTTGTACGGCAGCCTCGCCGGCATGGACGCCAAGCAGGTCATGGACACCCTGGCCTCCGCTGACATTCCCTACACCGTCGAACCCAACTCCGGTGCCTTGCTGGTCAAGGCCGACGACCTGTCGCGCGCGCGCCTCAAGCTGGCCGCTGCCGGCGTGGCTCCGGGCGATGGCAACATCGGTTTCGAGATCCTCGATAAGGAACAGGCCCTGGGTACCAGCCAGTTCATGGAAGCGACCCGTTATCGTCGCGGCCTGGAAGGCGAACTGGCACGCACCATTTCCAGCCTGAACAACGTCAAGGGCGCACGCGTGCACCTGGCGATCCCGAAAAGCTCGGTGTTCGTTCGCGACGAGCGCAAGCCCAGTGCTTCGGTACTGGTCGAGCTGTATTCCGGTCGTTCGCTGGAACCGGGCCAGGTGGTGGCCATCGTCAATCTGGTGGCGACCAGCGTTCCCGAGCTGAGCAAATCGCAGATCACCGTGGTCGACCAGAAGGGCAACCTGCTCTCCGACCAGGCGGAAAACTCCGAACTGACCATGGCCGGCAAGCAATTCGATTACAGCCGCCGCATGGAAACCATGCTGACCCAGCGGGTGCACAACATCCTGCAGCCGATCCTGGGCAACGACCGCTACAAGGCTGAAGTGTCCGCCGATGTGGACTTCAGTGCGGTCGAGTCGACTTCTGAGCAGTTCAACCCCGATCAGCCGGCGCTGCGCAGCGAGCAGTCGGTCAACGAACAGCGCTCCAGCAGCATGGGCCCGCAAGGCGTGCCTGGTGCTTTGAGCAACCAGCCGCCGTCGCCAGCCAGCGCGCCGCAGACCACCGGTGGCGCTACCGCGGCCGCCGGCATGGTGCAGCCTGGCCAGCCGCTGTTGGATGCCAACGGCCAACAGATCATGGACCCGGCCACCGGCCAACCGATGCTGGCGCCGTATCCGAACGACAAGCGTCAACAATCCACCAAGAACTTCGAGCTGGATCGCTCCATCAGCCACACCAAGCAGCAGCAGGGTCGTCTGAGCCGGCTGTCGGTGGCGGTGGTGGTGGACGATCAGGTCAAGGTCAACCCGGCCAACGGCGAAACCACCCGCGCACCGTGGAGCGCCGACGAATTGGCGCGCTTCACCCGCCTGGTGCAGGACGCCGTGGGCTTCGACGCCAGTCGTGGCGACAGCGTCAGCGTGATCAACGTGCCGTTCTCCGCCGATCGCGGTGAAGTGATCGCCGACATTCCGTTCTACTCGCAGCCCTGGTTCTGGGACATCGTGAAACAGGTACTGGGTGTGCTCTTTATCCTGGTCCTGGTGTTCGGCGTGCTGCGCCCGGTGCTCAACAACATCACCGGCGGCGGCAAGGGCAAGCAACTGGCAGGGCTCGGCAGCGATGTCGAACTCGGCGGCATGGGCGGCCTGGATGGCGAGCTGGCCAACGATCGCGTCAGCCTCGGCGGCCCGCAGAGCATTCTGCTGCCTAGCCCGAGCGAGGGTTATGACGCGCAGTTGAACGCAATCAAGAGTCTGGTGGCAGAAGATCCGGGTCGCGTGGCCCAGGTCGTGAAAGAGTGGATTAACGCAGATGAGTGATAACCGAGCCGCTACCGCCAAACTGACCCGGGTCGACAAGGCCGCGATTCTGCTGCTGTCCCTGGGTTCCACCGATGCCGCGCAAGTGCTGCGCCACATGGGCCCCAAAGAGGTTCAGCGAGTGGGCGTGGCCATGGCGCAGATGGGCAATGTGCACCGCGAGCAGGTCGAGCAGGTGATGAGCGAGTTCGTCGACATCGTCGGCGACCAGACCAGCCTCGGCGTGGGCTCCGACGACTACGTGCGCAAGATGCTCACCCAGGCCCTGGGCGAGGACAAGGCCAACGGCCTGATCGACCGCATCCTGCTGGGTGGCAACACCAGCGGCCTGGACAGCCTGAAGTGGATGGAGCCGCGTGCCGTGGCGGACGTGATCCGTTACGAACACCCGCAGATTCAGGCGATCGTGGTGGCGTACCTCGATCCGGACCAGGCGGGCGAAGTGCTCGGCAACTTCGACCACAAGGCGCGCCTGGACATCATTCTGCGGGTGTCTTCGCTCAATACCGTGCAGCCGGCCGCCCTGAAAGAACTCAACCAGATTCTCGAGAAGCAGTTCGCCGGCAACTCCAACGCCTCGCGTACCACCCTGGGTGGTATCAAGCGTGCTGCCGATATCATGAACTTCCTCGACAGTTCGATCGAAGGCCAGCTGATGGACTCGATCCGCGAAGTCGACGAAGACCTGTCCGGTCAGATCGAAGACCTCATGTTCGTGTTCAACAACCTCGCCGATGTCGACGACCGCGGCATCCAGGCGCTGCTGCGCGAAGTCTCTTCCGACGTGCTGGTCCTGGCCCTCAAGGGGTCGGACGAAGGCGTCAAGGAAAAGATCTTCAAGAACATGTCCAAGCGGGCGGCCGAACTGTTGCGCGACGACCTCGAGGCCAAGGGCCCAGTGCGCGTCAGCGATGTGGAAACCGCGCAGAAAGAAATCCTCACCATTGCCCGCCGTATGGCCGAAGCCGGAGAAATCGTTCTCGGCGGGAAGGGCGGCGAAGAAATGATCTAAGGTCGCGTTATGTCGTCCAGCAGTGATGAAGCCCACAGCGACCTGATTCGCGCTCGGGACGTCGGTGGTTTCGACGTCTGGGCGCTGCCCAGTTTCGACCCCGATGTACCTGAACCCGAGCCGGAGCCGGAGCCGGAAGAACTGCCGGTGGAGATCGAGGAAGTGCCGCTGGAGGAAGTCCAGCCGCTGACCCTCGAAGAGCTCGAGAGCATTCGCCAGGAAGCCTATAACGAAGGTTTCGCCACGGGCGAAAAGGAAGGTTTCCACAGCACCACGCTGAAGGTCCGCCAGGAAGCCGAAGTGGCCCTGAACGCCAAGCTGGCACCGCTGGAAACGCTGATGGCCAATCTGTTCGAGCCGATCGCCGAGCAGGACACCCAGATCGAAAAGGCCTTGGTCAACCTGGTGCAACACATGACGCGCCAGGTGATCCAGCGCGAGCTGGCCATCGATTCAAGCCAGATCGAGCATGTCATGCGCGAAGCCCTCAAGCTGTTACCGCTGGGCGTGGGTAACGTGCGCCTGTATATCAACCCGCAGGACTTCGCCCAGGTCAAAAGCCTGCGCGAGCGCCATGAGGAAAGCTGGCGCATCGTCGAGGACGAAGCCATGCTGCCGGGCGGTTGCCGGGTCGAGACCGAGCACAGCCGTATCGACGCGACCATGGAAACCCGGATCGCCAAGATCATGGACAAACTGTCCGATCAGCTTCACGAGCAGGCTTTGCATCCCGCCGGTCCCGACCTGAGCGTCGAACTGGGGGCCGCCACTGATCGACCTGCGGCGGATGTCGACCCTGTCGATCTCGCGCCGGACCCTGCCGATGCGCCTTGACCGCACCAGCTTCGGCAAGCGCCTGAGCAGCTACGCCGAAGCCACCGAACTGCCGAACCAGCCGATTCTCGAAGGTCGCCTGTTGCGCATGGTCGGCCTGACCCTGGAGGCCGAAGGCCTGCGGGCGGCCATGGGCAGTCGCTGCCTGGTGATCAACGACGACAGCTATCACCCGGTGCAGGTCGAGGCCGAGGTGATGGGCTTTTCCGGCAGCAAGGTATTCCTGATGCCGGTCGGCAGCGTCGCCGGCATTGCCCCGGGCGCCCGTGTGGTGCCGCTGGCCGATACCGGTCGCCTGCCGATGGGGATGAGCATGCTCGGGCGGGTGCTGGACGGTGCCGGGCGTGCGCTGGACGGCAAGGGCGGGATGAAGGCCGAGGACTGGGTGCCGATGGACGGTCCGACCATCAACCCGCTCAAGCGCGATCCCATCAGCCAACCGCTGGACGTGGGCATTCGCTGCATCAACGGATTATTGACGGTGGGCCGCGGCCAGCGCCTGGGCCTGTTCGCCGGTACCGGCGTGGGCAAGAGTGTGCTGCTGGGCATGATGACCCGCTTTACCGAGGCCGACATCATTGTGGTCGGGCTGATCGGTGAGCGGGGTCGCGAGGTCAAGGAATTCATCGAGCACATCCTCGGTGAAGAGGGGCTCAAGCGCTCCGTGGTGGTGGCGTCGCCGGCGGACGATGCGCCGCTGATGCGTCTGCGTGCCGCCATGTACTGCACGCGGATCGCCGAATATTTTCGCGACAAGGGCAAGAATGTCCTGTTGCTGATGGACTCCCTGACCCGTTTCGCCCAGGCCCAGCGGGAAATCGCCCTGGCCATCGGTGAACCGCCGGCGACCAAGGGTTATCCGCCGTCGGTGTTCGCCAAGCTGCCGAAGCTGGTGGAGCGCGCGGGTAACGCCGAGGCCGGTGGCGGTTCGATCACTGCCTTCTACACCGTGCTGTCCGAAGGCGACGACCAGCAGGACCCGATCGCCGACTCGGCCCGTGGCGTGCTCGACGGGCACATCGTGCTGTCGCGACGCCTGGCGGAAGAAGGGCATTACCCGGCCATCGATATCGAGGCGTCCATCAGCCGGGTCATGCCGGCGGTGGTGAGCCCGGACCACATGACCCGCGCGCAGTATTTCAAGCAGTTGTGGTCGCGTTACCAGCAGGCGCGCGACCTGATCAGCGTCGGTGCCTATGTCGCCGGCGGCGATCGCGAAACCGACGCGGCCATCGCGCTGCAGCCGTCGATGGTCGCTTACCTGCGCCAGGGGCTCAACGACAGCATTGGCCTGGGTGAAAGCCAAGCCCACCTGGAGGTGGTTTTCGCTCCGGCAGCGGGCGGTTAATCCGCCATGGCCAACAGTCGCGCCGCGCGCCTGGCTCCCGTGGTCGAAATGGCCGAAAGCGCCGAGCGCACCGCCGCCCAGCGCCTGGGGCATTTCCAGGGGCAGGTACGTCTCGCGGAAAGCAAGCTGGGCGACCTGGAGCGCTTTCGCAGCGATTACCAGCAGCAGTGGATCGAACGCGGCAGCGGCGGCGTTTCCGGCCACTGGCTGATGAACTACCAGCACTTCCTCAATCAGCTGGAAACCGCGGTGGGGCAGCAGCGGCAAAGCCTGGCCTGGCACCAGAACAACCTCAACCGCGCCCGGGAAGCCTGGCAGCAGGCCTACGCCCGGGTCGAAGGGCTGCGCAAGCTGGTGCAGCGCTATATCGATGAGGCGCGCCAACTCGAAGACAAACGCGAGCAGAAGTTGCTCGATGAGCTGTCCCAGCGCCTGCCGCGCCAAGATCCGTACTGATTGCCATTCCGCTCGTCGCCGCTCGGTGTTCGGCAGCGGCGCTTCGGGTTGCCCGGGCGTGTACGGGGTGCTAAACCTTGTACAGATTGCCAATCACAAGGAAGCGGTATCATGTCAGTCGTTACTGAAGTATCACCGGACGGGCAAAAACTGACGATTTCGATCAAGGGACGTTTTGACTTTGGCCGGCATCAGGAATTTCGCGAGTCTTACGAGCACCTCAACAAAAAGCCCGATTCCATTGTGGTGGACCTGAAAGAAGCCACCTACCTCGACAGCTCGGCCCTGGGCATGCTGTTGTTGCTGCGCGACCACGCCGGTGGCGACGAATCCGATGTGCGTGTGATCAACAGCAATTCGGATGTGCGCAAGATCCTCGCCATTTCCAACTTCGACAAGCTGTTCGACATCAGTTGACCGACATGCAACCGATGGCGGCGCCTTTGCGGGTGCTGATCGCCGAGGACGGTGCGCCCGACCGCCTGTTGCTGTCGAGCATCGTCCGCCGCCAGGGGCACGAGGTGCTGACGGCGAGCAACGGTGCCGAGGCCGTGGAACTGTTCGCCCAGCAGCGTCCGCACCTGGTGCTGATGGACGCGATGATGCCGGTGATGGATGGCCTGGAAGCGGCCCGGAGGATCAAGCGGCTGGCCGGCGAGGCGCTGGTGCCGATCATTTTCCTCACCTCGCTCACCGAGAGCGAGGCGCTGGCGCGCTGCCTGGAAGCCGGTGGCGACGATTTTCTGGCAAAACCCTACAGCCCGGTGATCCTGGCCGCCAAGATCAAGGCCATGGATCGCTTGCGGCGCCTGCAGGAAACGGTGCTGCAGCAGCGTGACCAGATCACTCAGCATCATGACTACCTGCTCAACGAGCAGCGGGTGGCCAAGGCAGTCTTCGACAAGGTGGCGCATTCCGGCTGCCTGAGCGCGCCGAATATCCGTTACCTGCAATCGCCCTACGCCCTGTTCAATGGTGACTTGCTCCTGGCGGCCTTTACCCCGGCGGGCGACATGCACGTCCTGCTGGGGGATTTCACCGGCCATGGCTTGCCGGCGGCGGTGGGGGCGATGCCCTTGGCCGAGGTGTTCTACGGCATGACGGCCAAGGGCTACGGGCTGCCCGAGACCCTGCGCGAGATGAATGCCAAGCTCAAGCGCATCCTGCCGGTGGACATGTTCTGCTGCGCGACGCTGCTGTGCCTGAGTTTCCAGCGGCGGGCGGTGGAAGTCTGGAACGGTGGCATGCCGGACGGCTACCTGCATCGCCTGGCGACCGGCGAGCGTGTGCCGCTGGTGGCGCGCCATCTGCCCCTGGGCGTGCTGGGTGCCGAGGCGTTCGACGACCGTACCGAAGTCTTTCCCATGGTCCTGGGCGACCGGGTGTTCCTGTTGTCCGACGGGGTGATCGATACCTGCGATGCCAACGAGCAGTTGTTCGGTGTCGAGCGTTTGCAGCAGGTGTTTGCCGCCAATCGCGAACCGGGTCTGTTGTTCGAGGAGATCCAGCAGGCCCTGAGCGCGTTTGGTGGCGATGCCCGGGACGATGTGAGCATGGTCGAGGTCAGGCTGCTCGAGGCCAGGAAGCTGACGCCGTCGGTGCCGGTGTACTCCGACAGCGGCCAGTCCTGCCCACTGGACTGGTCGCTGAGTTTCGAATATCGCGCGGCCACCCTCAAGCGCTTCAATCCCTTGCCCTACCTGCTGCAACTGTTGCAGGAGGTGCATGGCCTGCGGGCGCAGAGCGGGGCGCTCTACAGTGTGCTGGCCGAGTTGTACTCCAACGCCCTGGAGCATGGGGTGCTGGGCCTGGACTCGAGCCTCAAGCGCGATGTTCAGGGCTTCAGCCGTTATTACCGGGAGCGCGCGGCACGGCTCGAAGCGTTGCAGGACGGATTTGTCCGGGTGCACCTGCAGGTGGAGCCCCGGGGCGCGGGCGGGCGCTTGCTGATCCGGGTCGAGGACAGTGGCAGCGGCTTCGATGTCGGGCAGGTGTTGGCGCGGCCCGTGGATAGCGATCGTCTGTCCGGGCGCGGGGTCAGCCTGATCCGCCAGCTCAGCCAGCATGCCAGTTGGTCCGACGATGGTCGCAGTGTCAGCGTGGAGTTTCTCTGGGAGCCTCTGGCATAATTCGCCGATTCTTGATCAAGGAGTGAGCAAGTGGCTGAAATTCATCTGGATCACGATGTGCTGAGCGCATTGCAGGAAGTCATGGAGGACGAGTACCCACTGTTGCTCGACACCTTTCTTTGCGACTCCGAAGAGCGTTTGCGCCAGTTGCACAAGGTCGACGACCCCCGTCAACTTGTCGCCACTGCCCACAGTTTCAAGGGCAGCAGCAGTAACATGGGGGCTATCCGCCTGGCCGAGCTGTGCCATCAGTTGGAGCAGCGTGCCAAGGATTCGTCGTTGCGCGGTATCGAGCAGTTGGTGGGCGAGATCGATGGCGAGTTCGCCATTGTCCGGCAGTTGTGCGAGCAGGAACGCCAGCGTTTTCATTGCTGAAACAGCAGCGCGATCGACGTTTTTTTCGCGAGCCGGCAAAGCTGGCTCGACCTTTGCAGTCAAGTCTCCCAACTGTACCTACGATTCCTGTGCAGCGGAGACCGTTTTCATGCCCGTTACCCCGAACATGCTTCTTCAGGCCGCCTCCCAGGCCAAGACTCAGGCCGCTTCCGCCACTGCCCAGGCCAGCGCTGCCGAGCCCGCGGATAAAGGCGCGAGCTTTGCCCAGGTGTTCGCCAAGGAAGCGTCGGGCAAGCCGGTAGCCGCCGCCGACGGCTCGCCCAAGCCCACCAGCAACAAGAGCAGCGATACCCGTGCCCAGGCCGCTCCGGCCCAGGATCAGGCTGCCGCCCCCGCGCCGACGGTTGCCGATAGCGGCAAGACCTTGCCTGCCGACCAGGCTGCCGGCAGCAACGACAAGGTTGCCGGTGAGCAGGCGTCGAGCGGCGATCAGCCGCAGACCGACGCACCGCTAGACCCATCCCTCGATCCGGCGCTGATGCAGGCGGCCCAGCCGGTGCCGTTGCCAGCCCCCGAGCCGGAAGCCGCGCCCGCGCCGGTACCGACGCAGGCGCAAGCCCAGCCGGTTGTCGCGGTGGTTGCCAGCACTGCGGCGCCAGTCGCAGAGCCGGTGCCCGTGCCGGTGGATCCTGAATTCGACCCTGAGGCCGATCCGCTGGATGCGCTGCCGGCCGTGCGCCTGGCCATGGAGCAGGGTGGGCATGTCTCGGCGTCCAGCCAGGCACCGAGCAAGGCGGCGCCGGCCGTGGTGGCCGATGACGGACCGACCTCGGCCCAGACCTTTGCCAGCGGCATGGCCAACATGCTTGATCTGCAGGCGAGCAAGGACAGCACCGAAGGGGGGGGCGAAAAGGCCTTCAGCGGCCTGCTCGATGACGGCCTCAAGGATCTCAAGAACGCCGCCAGCGATACCCGGGTCGATGACTTCGCCAACCGCCTGGCGGCCCTGACCCAGGCGGCCACGCCCAAGACCGCCAACGTGGTCCCGGTGAACCAGCCGCTGGCCATGCATCAGAACGGCTGGACCGAAGAAGTGGTCAACCGGGTCATGTACCTGTCCAGCGTCAATCTGAAGTCGGCCGAGATCCAGCTGCAACCGGCCGAGCTGGGGCGCCTGGATATCCGCGTGAACATGGTGCCGGACCAGCAGACCCAGGTGACCTTCATGAGCGCCCATGTCGGCGTGCGCGAGGCGCTCGAAGGGCAGATGTATCGCCTGCGGGACATGTTCCACCAGCAAGGCATGGGCCAGGTGGACGTCAATGTTTCCGACCAGCGCAGCTGGCAGGGTGGTCAGGAGCAGGCTCAGCAGGGGCAGCAGCGCAGCAGCGGCGCCAGCAGCAATGGCACGCGCCTGGACGCGGCGGATGACGAGCTGCCGCAGAGCGTCGCCGAAGTCGCCGCCAGCACCGCCACGGTCATTGGCTCCAGCGCCGTCGACTATTACGCCTGACCCGCGCTGCGGTCAGAGAACAGAAGATCGCCAGTCGCGCAGCGCCGCGGCTGGCGATCTTTTGCTTTGTGCTACGCCATCCCGCCAGTTCAGACAAATCTGGCATAACACTTGCTCTTGCCTTGCCGTGCGACTGTGAAAACCTGATTAGTGACGGATTATTGGCATGGCGAAGAGCGAAGCAGCAGAGAACACCCCCGCCGGGAAAGGCAAACTCAAGCTTATCCTCTTGATTGTTCTGGCCTTGTTGCTAGCGATCGGCTTGTCGGTCGGGGCTACCTGGTACTTCATGCACAGCAGTGCCCAGAGCAAGCCGGCCGAAGCCACCGAGGCGGCGAGCAACGTCAAGCCGGCGGCGATCTATGAGCCGATGGCGCCTGCCTTCGTGGCCAACTACACGCAGAACGGCCGTCAGCGCTACATGCAGGTGAGCATCACCCTGCTGGCGCGCAACCAGGCCGATCTGGATGCGCTGAAAGTGCATATGCCGGTGATCCGCAACAACCTGGTCATGCTGTTCTCCGGTCAGAGCTTCGACACCCTGGCGACTCCGGTCGGCCAGGAAATGCTGCGTCAGAAGGCCACCGCCAGCGTGCAGGAAGTGGCCCAGAAAGAGGTCGGCAAAGTGGTGGTCGAGCAGTTGCTCTTTACTAACTTCGTACTGCAGTAGGAACACGACATGGCCGTGCAGGACCTGCTGTCCCAGGATGAGATCGACGCGCTGCTGCATGGCGTCGACGATGGTCTGGTACAGACCGATAGTGCCGCCGAGCCCGGCAGCATCAAGAGCTACGACCTGACCAGCCAGGATCGCATCGTCCGCGGACGCATGCCGACCCTGGAGATGATCAACGAACGTTTTGCCCGCTACACCCGTATCAGCATGTTCAACATGCTGCGCCGTTCGGCGGACGTGGCGGTGGGTGGCGTGCAGGTGATGAAGTTCGGTGAATACGTGCACTCGCTGTACGTGCCGACCAGTCTCAACCTGGTGAAGATCAAGCCGCTGCGCGGTACCGCTCTGTTCATTCTCGACGCCAAGCTGGTGTTCAAGCTGGTGGACAACTTCTTCGGTGGCGACGGTCGTCACGCCAAGATCGAGGGTCGTGAATTCACCCCCACCGAACTGCGGGTGGTGCGCATGGTGCTGGAGCAGGCCTTCATCGATTTGAAGGAAGCCTGGCAGGCGATCATGGAAGTCAACTTCGAGTACATCAACTCCGAAGTGAACCCGGCCATGGCCAACATCGTCGGCCCGAGCGAAGCGATCGTGGTCTCGACCTTCCACATCGAACTCGATGGCGGTGGCGGCGACCTGCACGTGACCATGCCGTACTCGATGATCGAGCCGGTGCGGGAAATGCTCGACGCCGGCTTCCAGTCGGACCTGGACGACCAGGACGAGCGCTGGAGCAAGGCCCTGCGCGAAGACGTGCTGGATGTGGACGTGCCATTGAGCGCCACGGTCGCCCGCCGGCAGTTGCGCCTGCGCGACATCCTGCACATGCAGCCGGGGGATGTGATCCCGGTGGAGCTGCCGGAAGACATGATCATGCGTGCCAATGGCGTGCCGGCCTTCAAGGTCAAGCTCGGCTCGCACAAGGGCAACCTGGCTCTGCAAGTGGTCGAGCCGATCGAGCGCCGCTGAGCGGCGTTGTTATGAATTCGCTTTGTTAATGATTTTTTGCCCGCCGAGGACAACATGGCTGACGAACACGAAATGACTTCCGCAGATGACCAGGCCCTGGCTGATGAGTGGGCGGCCGCCCTGCAGGAAACCGGCGAGGCCGGGCAAAACGATATCGATGCCTTGCTGGCCGCCGATGCCGCTAATGCGCCGGCGTCCAATCGCCTGCCGATGGAAGAGTTCGGCAGTGTGCCGAAGAGCACCGAGCCGGTGACCCTCGACGGTCCGAACCTGGACGTGATCCTGGACATTCCGGTCTCGATCTCCATGGAGGTCGGCAGCACCGACATCAACATCCGCAACCTGCTGCAGCTCAACCAGGGGTCGGTGATCGAGCTCGACCGCCTGGCCGGTGAGCCGCTGGACGTACTGGTCAACGGCACGCTGATCGCCCATGGCGAAGTGGTGGTGGTCAACGAGAAGTTCGGCATCCGCCTGACTGACGTGATCAGCCCGAGCGAACGTATCAAGAAGCTGCGCTAAGTGAGAAAGGTACTCGCGCTGTTCCTGGCCTGGCCGCTCTCGGTCCTGGCTGCCGAGCCGGTGGCTGCTACGGCTGCGCCGGCGGTCGCTAGTGGCGGGGTGGCCGGCCAGCTGACCCAGCTGGTGCT
The DNA here is from genome assembly GCF_050280705.1 of Pseudomonas sp. NPDC089530. Lineage (NCBI taxonomy): Bacteria > Pseudomonadati > Pseudomonadota > Gammaproteobacteria > Pseudomonadales > Pseudomonadaceae > Pseudomonas > Pseudomonas sp. NPDC089530. The sequence goes on from NZ_JBNNVU010000069.1 coordinate 17,353, forward strand.
GGGCCTGTTGCTGGTGGTGGGGCTGATCTTCTTTCTCGCCTGGCTGTTGCGCCGGGTGCAGCAGGCAGGTCCGGTCGGCAAGGGGCAGGTCATCGAACTGATCGGTTCGCGCTCGCTCGGCCCGCGGGACCGGCTGGTGCTGGTGCAGGTCGGCAACGAACAGATTCTGCTCGGCCTGACGCCGGGCACCATCACGCCGCTGCACGTGCTCAAGGAGCCCGTGCAGGCGCCGAGCGCCGAGCAGGCGACTCCGGAGTTTGCCCAGCGCCTGATGGAGCTGCTGGGCAAGGATCAGAAGGATAAGAAGTAATGCCGTTGCGCATCCTCTTGACGTTGGCCCTGATGCTGGCGGCGCCGCTGGCACTGGCGGCTGACCCGTTGTCGATCCCGGCAATCACCCTCGGCACCAACGCCGATGGCCAGCAGGAGTACTCGGTCAGCCTGCAGATCCTGCTGATCATGACGGCGCTGAGTTTCATCCCGGCGTTCGTCATCATGATGACCAGCTTCACCCGGATCATCATCGTGTTCTCGATCCTGCGTCAGGCCCTGGGCTTGCAGCAGGTGCCGTCGAACCAGATCCTCACCGGCATGGCGCTGTTCCTGACGATGTTCATCATGGCGCCGGTGTTCGACCGGGTGAACCAGGATGCGCTGCAGCCGTATCTGGCGGAAAAGCTCACCGCCCAGGATGCGGTGGCCAAGGCCCAGGTGCCGATCAAGGACTTCATGCTGGCCCAGACCCGCAGCAGCGACCTGGATCTGTTCATGCGCCTGTCTAAGCGCACCGACATCGCGACGCCGGATCAGGCGCCGCTGACGATCCTGGTGCCGGCCTTCGTCACCTCAGAGCTGAAGACTGCGTTCCAGATCGGTTTCATGATCTTCATCCCGTTCCTGATCATCGATCTGGTGGTCGCCAGTGTGCTGATGGCCATGGGTATGATGATGCTGTCGCCGCTGATCATTTCCCTGCCGTTCAAGATCATGCTGTTCGTGCTGGTGGATGGCTGGGCCTTGATCATCGGTACCCTGGCGGGCAGTTTCGGCGGTGTTTAAAACCTTGTTGGCGGGTGGCGCGCAATGACCCCTGAAGTGGCTGTAGACCTGTTCCGCGAAGCGCTCTGGCTGACCACCATGATGGTCGCCATCCTGGTGGTCCCCAGCCTGCTGGTGGGCCTGCTGGTGGCGATGTTCCAGGCCGCCACCCAGATCAACGAACAGACCCTGAGCTTCCTGCCGCGCCTGCTGGTGATGCTGGTGACGCTGATCGTCGCCGGCCCCTGGCTGGTGCAGACCTTCATGGAATACATCCTGCAGCTGTACGGCAGTATTCCGCAGTTGATCGGCTGAGCCATGTCCCTGCTGGCGCTCACCGACACGCAGATCAGCACCTGGGTCGCGACCTTCATGCTGCCGATGTTCCGGATCGGCGCGGTGCTGATGACCATGCCGGTCTTCGGTACGACCCTGTTGCCGAGGCGTATCCGCCTGTACTTCACCCTGGCGATCACCTTCCTGGTGGCGCCGGGCCTGCCGCCCATGCCGGCGGTCAATGCCCTGAGCCTGGGCGGATTGCTGCTGATCGCCGAGCAGATCATCATCGGCGCCTTGTTCGGCTTGGCCTTGCAGCTGTTTTTCCAGGCCTTCGTGATTGCCGGGCAGATCGTTTCGACGCAGATGGGCATGGGCTTCGCCTCCATGGTCGACCCTGCCAACGGCGTTTCGGCGGCGGTGATCGGGCAGTTCCTGACCATGCTGGTGACCTTGCTGTTTCTCGGCATGAACGGCCATCTGGTGGTCTTCGAGGTGCTGATCGAAAGCTTCACCACCTTGCCGGTGGGCAGTGCGCTGCTGGTCAATCACTTCTGGGAAATCGCCGGCAAGCTGGGGTGGGTGCTGGGCGCCGCGCTGCTGCTGGTGTTGCCGGCGATCACTGCGTTGCTGGTGGTGAACATCGCCTTTGGTGTGATGACCCGCGCGGCGCCGCAATTGAACATCTTCTCCATCGGTTTTCCGATGACCCTGGTGCTGGGCCTGGTGATTTTCTGGGTCAGCCTGGGGGACATTCTCAACCAGTACCAGCCGCTGGCCGTCGAGGCCCTGCAGCTGCTACGCGATCTGGCACAGGCTCGATAAAGCATGGCTGAGAGCGAGAGCGGTCAGGACAAGACAGAAGACCCCACGGAGAAACGCAAGAAGGACTCCCGGGAAAAGGGGGAGATTGCCCGCTCCAAGGAGCTCAACACCCTGGCGATCACCATGATCGGCGCCGCCGGCCTGCTGATCTACGGTGCGGGGGTGGCGCAGGACCTGCTGGAAATCATGCGCCTGAACTTCTCCCTGCCGCGGGAAATGCTGCTCAGCCCTGGCGCCATGGGCTTGTACCTGCTGCATTCGGGCAAGATCGCGATCCTTGCCGCGATGCCGATCCTGATTCCCCTGGTGCTGGCGGCGCTGATCGGTCCCATTTCCCTGGGTGGCTGGCTGTTCTCCACCAAGAGCATGGCGCCCAAGTTCAGTCGCATGAACCCCCTCAGCGGGATGAAGCGTATGGCTTCCCCGACCTCGCTGATCGAGCTGGTCAAGGCCTTCGCCAAGTTCGTGGTGGTGCTCTTCGTCGCGCTGTCGGTGCTGTCTTCGGATATCGACGACTTTCTGCAGATCGCCCATGAGCCCTTGGAGCGGGCCATCGCCCACAGTGTCCGGCTGGTGGCCTGGAGTACCTTGTGGATGGCCTGCGGGCTGATCCTGATCGCGGCGGTGGACGTGCCGGTACAGCTGTACCAGAGCTACAAGAAACTGTTGATGACCAAGCAGGAAGTGCGGGACGAGCACAAGGACCAGGAGGGGCGGCCCGAGGTCAAACAGCGTATTCGCCAGACCCAGCGCGAGATGTCGCAGCGACGGATGATGGCGGCGATCCCCGAGGCGGATGTGGTCATCACCAACCCGACCCACTATGCGGTGGCGCTCAAGTACGACGCCGAGAAGGGCGGGGCACCGGTATTGCTGGCCAAGGGCACTGATTTCCTGGCGCTGAAGATTCGCGAGATCGCGGTGGCCAACGAGGTGCTGTTGCTGGAGTCGCCGGCGCTGGCGCGTTCGATCTACCACTCCACCGAGCTGGAGCAGGAAATTCCTGGCGGGCTCTATCTGGCGGTGGCCCAGGTGCTGGCCTACGTCTATCAGATTCGCCAGCACCAGGCCGGCAAGGGCAAGCGCCCCGAGCCCCTCAAGGATCTGCCGATTCCGCCGGATCTGCGCCGCGATTCCTGAGTTTCTCGAGTTGTGCAGGGTCGATGATCCTGCACGGCTCGAGCTGGCTCGCGATGGCGCTGAACGTGACTTTTGCAGTGGTTGATGGCGCAACGCCATAAATCAGTTCGAGCATCGGGCCAAAGTTGGAAAGCTTCTTGCAATACCCGCCCTGCGCCGCTTCCAGGCGTCAAAAGTTTGCTTTAGGGAACGGGGAATACCGGTGGATCGCTCTCAGTTAATCAGCACGGCTCGCACTAACCTGACTGAACTCAGTCGGGGGAACCTGGGTGTGCCGCTGTTGCTGCTGGTCATGCTGGCCATGATGATGCTGCCGGTGCCGCCGTTCCTGCTGGACGTGTTCTTCACCTTCAACATCGCGCTGTCGATCGTCGTGCTGCTGGTTTGCGTGTACGCCTTGCGGCCTCTGGATTTTGCGGTATTCCCCACCATCCTGCTGGTGGCGACCCTGTTGCGCCTGGCGCTGAACGTGGCGTCCACGCGGGTGGTGATGCTCCACGGCCAGGACGGCCACGCCGCCGCGGGCAAGGTGATCCAGGCCTTCGGCGAAGTGGTGATCGGCGGTAACTATGTGGTCGGTATCGTGGTGTTCGCGATCCTGATGATCATCAACTTCGTGGTGGTGACCAAGGGTGCCGGGCGTATCTCCGAGGTGAGCGCGCGCTTCACCCTCGATGCGATGCCGGGCAAGCAGATGGCCATCGACGCCGACCTCAACGCCGGCCTGATCGATCAGGCCCAGGCCAAGGCGCGGCGCCAGGAAGTGGCCCAGGAGGCCGAGTTCTACGGCTCCATGGACGGTGCCAGCAAGTTCGTCCGCGGCGACGCCATTGCCGGCCTGCTGATCCTGTTCATCAACCTGATCGGCGGTATGGCGGTCGGTATCTTCCAGCACAACATGTCCTTCGGCGATGCCGGCCGGGTGTACGCGCTGCTGACCATCGGTGACGGTTTGGTGGCGCAATTGCCGTCGCTGCTGCTGTCTACCGCGGCCGCGATCATGGTGACCCGTGCCTCCGGTTCCGAGGACATGGGCAAGCAGATCAACCGGCAGATGTTCGCCTCGCCCCGGGCCCTGGCCGTCGCTGCCGGCCTGATGGCGGTGATGGGCCTGGTGCCGGGCATGCCGCACTTTTCCTTCCTGAGCATGGCGGCCCTGGCGGCCGGCGCGGCGTACCTGTTCTGGAAGCGTCAGAACGTGGTCAAGGCCCGCGCCCTGGAAGAGGTCCAGCGCCAGCAGGACCTGCTGCCTTCGCCGGCCCGGGCCCTGGAAACCAAGGAGCTGGGTTGGGACGACGTGACCCAGATCGACATGATCGGCCTGGAAGTCGGCTACCGCCTGATTCCCCTGGTGGACCGCAACCAGGGCGGGCAATTGCTGGCACGGATCAAGGGCGTGCGCAAGAAGCTGTCCCAGGACCTGGGCTTCCTCATGCCGACCGTGCACATTCGCGACAACCTCGACCTGGCGCCGAGCGCCTACCGGCTGACCCTGATGGGGGTGATCCTGGCCGAGGCCGAGATCTACCCGGATCGCGAACTGGCGATCAACCCGGGGCAGGTCTACGGCTCGCTCAATGGCATCACCGCCAAAGATCCGGCCTTCGGCCTGGAGGCGGTCTGGATCGAGATCAGCCAGCGCGCCCAGGCGCAGTCGCTGGGTTACACCGTGGTCGACGCCAGTACTGTGGTCGCCACCCACCTCAACCAGATTCTGTACAAGCACTCCAGCGAGCTGATCGGCCACGAAGAAGTCCAGCAGCTCCTGCAATTGCTGGCCAAGGGCTCGCCAAAGCTGGCGGAAGAGCTGGTGCCGGGCGTTCTCTCCCTGTCCCAGTTGCTCAAGGTGCTGCAGGCGCTGCTGGCCGAACAGGTGCCGGTGCGGGATATCCGCAGCATCGCCGAAGCCATCGCGAACAATGCCGCCAAGAGTCAAGATACTGCCGCTCTGGTGGCGACCGTGCGCGTCGGATTGTCGCGCGCCATCGTGCAAAGCATTGTAGGGACTGAGTCTGAGCTGCCTGTGATCACCTTGGAACCAAGGTTGGAACAAATCTTGCTCAATAGTCTGCAGAAGGCAGGACAAGGCTCGGAAGAGGGCGTTCTGCTGGAGCCAAGCATGGCTGAGAAGCTGCAGCGTTCGTTGATCGAAGCCGCGCAGCGCCAGGAAATGCAAGGTCAACCGGTGATTCTGCTGGTAGCCGGTCCGGTTCGCGCGATGCTCTCGCGCTTCGGGCGCCTGGCGGTCCCGGGCTTGCACGTGTTGGCCTATCAGGAAATTCCCGACAACAAGCAAGTGACCATCGTTGCGACAGTAGGGCCCAACGGCTGAGGTAGTGGGTTATGCAAGTTAAGCGTTTTTTCGCCGCCGATATGCGTCAGGCCATGAAGCTGGTTCGTGATGAGCTGGGCGCCGACGCCGCCATCATTGGCAACCGCCGCATCGCCGGCGGTGTCGAACTGACGGCTGCCCTGGATTACAAGCTGTCGGCCCTGGCGCCCCGGGTGCCGAACATGGAGCTCGAGGACGAGCTGCGCAAGACTCAATCGCGCATCGTCACCGCCCAGGCCGAGCTGAGCCTGCGTGGCGATGGCGACACCAATGCCAACACCAATCGCCAGCTGTTCGCCGGCCTGCCGCTGACCGCCGCCGAGCCGCTGATCGAACCCACCTTCAGTGAGCCGCAGCGTCCGGCCCCGGTCGTCGCCGCGCCGGCCGCCGTCGATCCGCGGGCATTCGACTCGATGCGTTTCGAACTCAATGGCCTGCGCGAGCTGCTGGAAGTCCAGCTCGGTTCCCTGGCCTGGAGCCAGTTGCAAGGCAGCCGGCCCGAGCAGGCCAACCTCTGGCGGCGCCTGCAGCGTATCGGCCTGTCCGGTCCGCTGGCCCGCGACCTGCTGGCGCTGATCACGGACATCGACGAGCCTCGCCAGGCCTGGCGCATGCTGCTGGCCCACCTGGCGCGGATGATCGTGATCCCGGAAGCCGAGCCGCTGGAAGAGGGCGGTGTGATCGCCATGGTCGGCCCCGCCGGCATGGGCAAGACCACCACCCTGGCCAAGCTGGCGGCCCGCTACGTTCTCAAGTACGGCGCACAGAACATCGCGCTGGTGAGCATGGACAGCTACCGCATCGGCGCCCAGGAGCAGCTCAAGACCCTGGGCCGCATCCTCAATGTCTCGGTGACCCATGTCGACCCGGGCCAGTCCCTGGCCCAGGCCCTCGATCCGCTGCTGCGCAAGCGCGTGGTGCTGATCGATACTGCCGGTCTGCAAGCCAGCGACCCGGCCCTGCGCATGCAGCTGGAAAGCCTGGCCGGTCGCGGGATCCGCGCAAAAAATTATCTGGTCTTGGCAACCACCAGCCAGAAACAGGTTCTAACCGCCGCATACCACAGCTACAAGCGTTGCGGGCTGGCCGGCTGCATCCTGACTAAACTGGATGAAACCGCCAGCCTTGGTGAGGTGCTGAGCCTGGCGATCAGTCACGAACTCCCCGTTGCCTATCTGACCGATGGCCCACGGATTCCAGACGATCTGCACTTGCCGCGCCGGCACCAGCTGGTCAGTCGTGCGGTGAGCGTGCAGATGCAGGAAGAACCCAGCGAAGAAGCCATGGCCGACATGTTCGCTGACCTCTACCACAACCCGGCCAAACGGGTGGGCTGAGGGATTCATGAAAAGATTGCAATGTACCTACATCGATGGTCTGCCAGGCATTGTTCCGTTGGTGAACGCGCAGCCAGTTATGTGGCCCCGTCTAAGTAAGACAAGGTAAAGAAAGAACATGGGCAGCATGCATCCCGTACAGGTGATCGCGGTGACCGGCGGCAAAGGTGGCGTCGGCAAGACTAACGTGTCAGTGAACTTGTCCCTGGCCCTAGCGGAGCTCGGTCGGCGCGTCATGCTGCTGGACGCCGACCTGGGGCTGGCGAACGTCGACGTCCTGCTGGGTCTGACGCCCAAACGGACCCTTGCCGATGTCATCGAAGGCCGCTGCGAGCTGCGCGACGTGCTGCTGCAGGGGCCGGGCGGCATCCGTATCGTGCCGGCGGCGTCCGGCACCCAGAGCATGGTGCACCTGAGCCCGGCGCAGCATGCCGGTCTGATCCAGGCCTTCAGCGATATCGGCGACAACCTCGACGTACTGGTGATCGACACCGCTGCGGGTATCGGTGACTCGGTAGTCAGTTTTGTCCGCGCCGCCCAGGAAGTGCTGCTGGTGGTCTGCGACGAGCCGACCTCGATCACCGATGCCTACGCGCTGATCAAGCTGCTCAATCGCGATTACGGCATGAACCGCTTCCGCGTGCTCGCCAACATGGCGCAGAGCCCCCAGGAAGGTCGCAACCTGTTCGCCAAGTTGACCAAGGTCACTGATCGCTTCCTGGACGTGGCTCTACAATACGTCGGCGCCGTGCCTTACGACGAATGCGTGCGCAAGGCCGTGCAAAAGCAGCGTGCGGTCTATGAGGCGTTTCCCCGTTCGAAGTGCGCGCTGGCCTTCAAGGCCATTGCACAGAAAGTCGATACCTGGCCATTGCCGGCCAACCCACGTGGGCATCTGGAATTTTTCGTCGAGCGACTCGTGCATCAAACAGCGGGACCGGTGCTATGAGCGCCAGCGGCTTCAATCTTTACCGCAAGTCGGCACGTGACAGCCAGTACGAACTGATCGAGCGCTATGCGCCGCTGGTCAAGCGTATTGCCTATCACCTGCTGGCGCGCTTGCCGGCCAGCGTCCAGGTCGAGGACCTGATCCAGGCCGGGATGATCGGCCTGCTCGAAGTGTCGACCAAGTACGACGCGAGCAAGGGCGCGAGTTTCGAGACCTACGCGGGTATCCGTATCCGTGGGGCGATGCTCGACGAGGTGCGTAAAGGTGACTGGGCGCCGCGTTCGGTGCATCGCAATACCCGGATGGTGAGTGACGCGATCCGCGCAATTGAAGCTAAAACCGGTCGCGACGCTAAAGATCATGAAGTTGCGGCCGAACTTCAATTGAGTCTCGATGATTATTACGGGATTTTGAACGACACCTTGGGCAGTCGCCTGTTCAGCTTCGACGACCTGTTGCAGGACGGCGAGCATGAAGGGCTGCATGAGGATGGCGCGAGTGCTCATCTCGAGCCGTCGCGCGACCTGGAGGACGAACGTTTCCAGGCTGCGCTGGCGGATGCGATTGCCAATTTGCCGGAGCGTGAGCGACTGGTCTTGGCGCTGTACTACGACGAAGAGCTGAATCTCAAGGAAATCGGTGAGGTCCTGGGGGTCAGCGAATCGCGGGTCAGCCAGTTACACAGCCAGTGCGCGGCCCGTTTGCGGGGGCGTTTGGGGGAGTGGCGAGCGCGCTGACAGGCAGTGTGGGGACACTGCGGACGAGACTGGCACGAGGTTGTCGGTCTTGCGGCGTGTATTCCATGCAGTCGTTGAGTGCTCTGCCTGATTGATTGAATGGCGCGTCCAGGTGCTGGACGCGTTTAAGACTGCTTGGAGGTCGAATTGGACAAGAACATGAAAATCCTCATCGTTGATGACTTCTCAACGATGCGGCGGATCATCAAGAACCTGTTGCGTGACCTGGGGTTCACCAACACGGTCGAGGCCGACGATGGCACCACCGCCATTCCGGTTCTCAACAGTGGGAGCATCGACTTTCTGGTAACGGACTGGAACATGCCTGGCATGACCGGTATCGATCTGCTGCGCCACGTGCGCGCCGATGAAAAACTCAAGCACCTGCCGGTACTCATGGTGACCGCTGAAGCCAAGCGCGAACAGATCATCGAAGCGGCCCAGGCCGGAGTAAACGGCTACGTGGTCAAGCCCTTCACGGCCCAGGCGTTGAAAGAGAAGATCGAGAAGATCTTCGAACGCATTGGTTGATGCGTGGAACCATTCCGCCACGGGGGGAGCTATGGAGCACAACGAATCTTCATTGGGCGATTTTGAATCGACCCTGAAAAAACATGCAGTGGAACTGGTCGACAGCCTTGAAAAGGGCAAGTTCGGCGAAGCAGTGCAACTGATCCATGAGCTCAACCAGACCCGTGACCGCGGCCTGTACCGGGAAGTCGGCAAGCTCACCCGCGAGCTGCATAGCGCCATCGTCAATTTTCAGATTGACCCGCATATGCCGCAAGCCGAGGAAGTTTCACAGATCACGGATGCCACCGAGCGCCTGTCCTATGTGGTCAGGCTGACCGAGGCCGCGGCCAACCGCACCATGGACCTGGTAGAGAGCGCCACCCCGTTGGTCAACGGCCTGAGCAGCGAAGCCCAGGCCCTGAGCGCCGACTGGGGACGTTTCATGCGCCGCGAACTGGGCGCGGAAGAGTTCCGCGATCTGGCCCGCCGCGTGGATGGTTTCCTGACCCGTAGCGAGCAGGAAACGCGCGCGGTCTCGAGCAACCTCAACGACATTCTGTTGGCGCAGGACTACCAGGACCTGACCGGTCAGGTGATCAAGCGCGTGACCCAGTTGGTCACCGAAGTCGAGAGCAATCTGCTCAAACTGGTCCTGATGGCCAGTCAGGTCGATCGTTTTGCCGGTATCGAACATGACCGCGCGGCGATCCTCGCTGAAAAAGATCCGCAAAAACATCTGGCCAAGGGTGAAGGTCCGCAGATTCATGCCGATAAACGTGAAGACGTTGTATCCGGTCAGGACGATGTCGACGATTTGCTTTCCAGCCTTGGATTCTAGGAGCACCCATACATGAGCTTCGGCGCCGATGAAGAGATCCTTCAGGATTTTCTGGTTGAGGCCGGCGAGATTCTAGAGCAACTGTCCGAACAACTGGTCGAGCTGGAAAGCCGGCCAGACGATGCGGACCTGCTCAACGCAATTTTTCGCGGTTTTCACACTGTAAAAGGGGGCGCCGGCTTCCTCCAGCTCAACGAGCTGGTGGAGTGCTGCCACATCGCCGAAAACGTTTTCGACATCCTGCGCAAGGGTGAGCGTCGCGTCGACGCGGAACTGATGGACGTGGTGCTCGAAGCGCTAGACGCGGTGAACGGCATGTTCGGCCAGGTCCGCGAGCGTACCGAGATTACCGCCGCCACCCCGGAACTGCTGGCTGCCCTGGCCCGTCTGGCCGAGCCTGCCGGAGCCGAGGAGGTCGCCGAGCCGGCGGCCGAAGTCGAAATGGCCGCCGAGCCGGTGGCTGAGCCGGTCGCTGAAAGCGAATCGGGCGATATCACCGACAGCGAGTTCGAGCAGTTGCTCGATTCGCTCAATGCCGCCAAGACCGAGGCCCAGGCCCCGGCCGCTGCACCCGTAGCCGAAGGCGAAGCGGCCAGCGACGAAATTACCGATGACGAGTTCGAGTCGCTGCTCGATCAGTTGCATGGCAAGGGCCAGTTCGCAGCGGATGCGGTGGCGCCTTCGGCCGCCGCGCCTGCGGCGGAAAAGGCCGCGGCCAGCGACGAAATCACCGACGACGAATTCGAAGACCTGCTGGACCAGTTGCACGGCAAAGGCAACTTTGCGGTCGATGCGCTGGAGTCCGCGGTGGCCGCGGCGGTACCGCCGGCTGCGCCAAGCGCGGCGGCCGCCGGTAGCGACCTGATCACCGACCAGGAATTCGAATCCCTGCTCGACGAGCTGCATGGCAAGGGCAAGTTCTCCGAAGCGCCGGGCGCTGCGGCGGCGGTCGGCAGCGCAACCGCTGCTGCGGCCCCAGCACCCGCCGCCGTGGCCCAGCCGGCCGCGAAGAAGCCCGAGGCCAAGGCCGAAGCGCCGAAGCCGGCTCCAGCGGCGGCTGCCCCGGCGCCCGCCCGGGCTCCGGCAGCAGCCCGTGCTCCAGCGGCGCCCCCGGCGGAAAAACCGGTCAGCGAAGCTGAAACCACGGTGCGGGTCGATACCGCGCGCCTGGACGAAATCATGAACATGGTCGGCGAGCTGGTGCTGGTGCGTAACCGCCTGGTGCGCCTGGGCCTCAACAGCGGCGACGAAGCCATGTCCAAGGCCGTGTCGAACCTCGACGTGGTCACGGCCGACCTGCAGACCGCGGTGATGAAGACCCGGATGCAGCCGATCAAGAAGGTCTTCGGGCGCTTCCCGCGCCTGGTTCGCGACCTGGCTCGCCAGCTCAAGAAAGAGATCAACCTGGAGCTCGTCGGCGAAGAGACCGACCTCGACAAGAACCTCGTCGAGGCCCTGGCCGACCCGCTGGTGCACTTGGTGCGCAACGCTGTCGACCACGGTATCGAGTCGCCGGAAGAGCGCG
>NZ_JBNNVU010000070.1:0-28674 GCF_050280705.1 Pseudomonas sp. NPDC089530
CTGATCGTGAGCAAGCTTCGCACCTACACGTTGCAGGTATATTCCGCGTTCAGGACGCCAGGCTCCGGCGAAACCGCGCCAGGGCGATGCCGAAGAACAGCAGGCCGATCGCCGCCAGGGCCAGCAGGTCGGGCCAGACCACCCGGATGCCGGCATCGCGAAACAGGATCGCGGCGCTGAGGCTGACGAAGTGGGTCGACGGCGAGCCCTGCATCACCCATTGCAGCCATTGGGGCATGCTGTCCAGCGGGGTGGTACCGCCCGACAGCAACAGCATCGGGATAATCACCGGAATCGACAGCAAGCCGAATTGCGGGGTCGAACGCGCCAGGGTGGCGAGAAAGATCCCCAGCGCGGTGCTGGCGAACAGGTAAAGCGCCGTCACGCCGAGGAACAGCGTCAGCGACCCGGCCAGCGGCACTCCCAGCACGCCTTTGACTATCACTTCCAGCGACAGCCAGGTGCAGAGCACCACCACCAGCATGTTGCTCCAGACCTTCGCCAGCATGATTTCCAGGGCCGTCAGCGGCAGCACCAGCAGATGGTCGAGGGTGCCGTGCTCGCGCTCGCGCAGCAGCGCCGTGCCGGTCAGGACAATCGCCAAGATGGTGATGTTGTTGACGATCTGGATCACCGCCAGGAACCAGCCACCCTGCAGATTGGTGTTGAACAGCGCGCGGCTGGTCAACTGCGCCGGCACCTGCCTGGCCGGGGTGGCCTGGCTGCCGTAACTGAGCAGCTCGCGCTGGAAAATCCGTCCGATATAGCCGGCGCCCATGAAGGCCTGGCTCATGGCCGTGGCGTCGATGTTCACCTGCACGCTGGGTTGGCGTCCGGCCAGCAGGTCGCTCTGGAAGTTGGCCGGCACATTGATGACGAAGGTGAACCGGCCGCTGTCCAGGACCTGGTCCAGTTGGTCGTAGGGCAGCGGCACCGGGGCCTGGAACTCGGGTGGTTGCAGGGCCTCGGCCAGTTGGCGGGAAAGCTGGCTGTGGTCCTCGTCCACCAGCGCCACGCTGGCGTTGTGCACACCGATCACCGAGCCGGCCGCGGGCATGTAGATGGCCACGGTGAAGGCGTACAGCAGGAACAGCAGCAACACGCTGTCGTGGCGCAGGCTGGTGAGTTCCTTGATGCCCAGGCGCAGGATGTGGCTGAAACGGTGCATCAGGCCTCCTGTTTTTTCAGCATCGCCAGGCTCAGCCCGGTGAATCCGAGGAAAAAGCCGAACAGCGCCAGGCACTGTGGCCACAGCTGGCGCAGGTCCAGGGCCTTGGTGAAGGTGCCCACGGCAATGTCGAGGAAGTAGCCGGAAGGAAACAGCTGCCCCATCAGCGCTGCGGCCCCGTCCAGGGACGAGCGCGGCACGATCAGCCCGGAGAACTGGATGGTCGGCAGGCTGGTGATGATCATGGTGCCGAGGATCGCCGCGATCTGGGTGCGGGTGAAGGCCGAAATCAGCAGCCCCATGCTGGTGGTCGCCAGCACGTAGAGCAGGCCGCCGAAGGCCAGGGTCAGGCCGCTGCCCTTGAACGGTACGCCGAACAGCCAGCGGTTCATGGCCGCCAGCAGCGCCAGGTTGATCAGGCTCAGGCCCAGGTAGGGCGCCTGCTTGCCCAGGAGAAACTCCAGGCGCTTGAGCGGGGTGGCGTAGAAGTTGGTGATCGAGCCCAGCTCCTTCTCACGGACGATACCCAGGGCCGTGAGCATCGCCGGGATGAACGCCAGGATCAGCGCCATCACCCCGGGGCCGATGGCATTCACGCTGACCACGTCCTGGTTGTAGCGAAAGCGGGTTTCCAGCCTGGCCGCGGGCGGTTGCCCCAGGGCCGGGCTGCTGCGTTCGGCCAGCTCTTCCAGGTTGGCCTGGTGCACGGCTTCTACATAGTTGCGGCTGGTTTCGGCGCGGAACGGCATGCCGCCGTCGAGCCAGGCGGCCACCACGGGCTGGCGCCCGGCATACAGGTCGCGGCCGAACCCGGGAGGAATCTCCAGGGCCAGCTTGATCTCCGAGCGTTGCAGGCGCCGGTGCAGTTCGGCGGCGTCGCGGATCGGCCGCTGCTCCTTGAAGTAGCGGGAGCTGCGGAAGGCCTCCAGGTACGCGCGGCTTTGCGGTGTCTGGTCCTGGTCGTAGACGGCGAAGGCGAGGTTCTCCACGTCCAGGGAAATGCCGTAGCCAAAGATCACCATCATGAACAGGGCACCGAGCAAGGCGAACGCCAGGCGCACCCGGTCGCGCAGCAGCTCCTTGCCTTCGCGGGTGGCCACGGCGCTCAGGCGCGACAGGCTGAAGCGTCGCCGATCGCCACGGATCGCGCCAGCGGCCTCGGGCTGAGGATTGGCCGGGGGCGGCGGTTCCACCGTGCCCTGGGCTTGCTCCAGGCAGCGGACGAAGGCGGCTTCCAGGGTGTCGCCGGCGAATTGCCGTTGCAGGGCGGCCGGCGTGTCGCAGGCCAGCACCTTGCCGGCGTGCATCAGCGAGATCCGGTCGCAGCGCTGGGCTTCGTTCATGAAGTGCGTGGAGAGAAAGATGGTCACCCCTTGTTCCCGCGACAGTTCGATCAACAGCCGCCAGAAATCGTCCCGGGCCGCCGGGTCCACGCCCGAGGTCGGTTCGTCGAGGATCAGCACTTCCGGGCGGTGCAGCACCGCCACGGCCAGGGACAGGCGCTGGCGCAACCCCAGGGGCAGGGCGCCGGAGGGTTGCTCGGCAATCTCATCGAGGTCGAAGCGCTGGATCAACTCTTCGATGCGCGGGCCGCTCTCGGCCTGGGGCAGGTCGAACAGCCGGGCGTGCAGTACCAGGTTCTGGCGCACGCTGAGCTCGCCATACAGGGAAAAGCTCTGGGACATGAAGCCCACCCGCTTGCGGGTGGCCAGGTCCTTGGCGTCCACCGGGTTGCCCAGCAACTTGGCGCTGCCCTCGGTGGCCGGCATCAGGCCGGTCAGGACCTTCATGGTGGTGGTCTTGCCGCAGCCGTTGGAGCCGAGAAAACCGAAAATCTCGCCGCGGCCGATGGCGAAGCTGACCTTGTTCACCGCGGTGAAATCGCCGAAACGCAGGGTCAGTTCATGGGCCTCGATGGCGATCTGCTGATCGCTGGCGGTTCTGGGCGGGATCGCCAGCGGCTGGCTGTCCTGCCCGCTGTCGCCCTGGAAGTGGGTGAAGGCCTCATCCAGCTTGCCGCTGGGCGTGACGCTGGCCAGCTCGCGGCTCAAGCCCTGGGCAATCAGCCGGCCGCGGTCGAGCATCAGGCAGTGCTCGAACTGCTCGGCTTCCTCCATATAGGCCGTGGCCACCAGCAGCGTCAGTTGCGGGCGCTGCCGGCGCACTTCTTCCACCAGCTCCCAGAAGCGCCGGCGAGACAGCGGATCGACGCCGGTGGTGGGCTCGTCGAGGATCAGCAGGTCCGGCTCATGGATCAGTGCGCAGCACAGCCCGAGCTTCTGTTTCATGCCGCCGGAGAGTTTGCCCGCGGGCCGTTCGCCGAAGCGCAGCAGGTCGGTGGCCAGCAGCAGGTTGTGCATGCGCTGTTCGCATTCGCTTTTCGACAGGCCGAACAGGGTGGCGAAGAAGCGGATGTTTTCCTGGATCGACAGATCGGGGTACAGGTTGCCGCCCAGGCCCTGGGGCATGAAGGCGATCCGCGCATACAGGCTGTTGCGATGCCGGCGTTGTTCGATGGAGCCGCCGAGCACCTGCAGTTCGCCCTGCTGCAGCTTTTTCACCCCGGCGATCAACCCCAGCAGGCTCGACTTGCCGGCGCCATCCGGGCCGATCAGCCCGCAGCGGGTGCCGCTGGGCAGGCTGAAGGCGAGGTCGACCAGGGCTTGTCGCGAGCCGTAGCGGTGCTGGATGCCCGTGGCGTACAGCGCCAGCCCGTTCATTGCAGGTTGGCCGGCCAGCCCACCTCAGCCGTGCGCACGTAACCGGCGCCGGGCATGCCCGGCTTGGCCTGCGGCACGGCGCTGGGTTGGGTCAGCCGCAGCTTGACGCGGAACACCAGCTTCTGGCGTTCGTCGCGGGTTTCCACTTCCTTGGGGGTGAATTGGGACTTGGCCGCGACAAAGCTGATTTTCGCCGGCAGTGGTTGGTCGGGCAGGGCGTCGAGCAGGATCCGCGCGTCGCTGCCGACCGCCAGGCGGCCGGTGACCGAGGCGGACAGATAGAGGTTCATGTACTGGTCGCTCGGGTCGATCAGCCGCAACACTCGGCCACCGGCGCCCAGCACTTCGCCCGGTTCGGCCAGGCGCAGCTGGATGATGCCGTCGATGGGCGCGCGCAGGCTGCTGTCGTCGATTTCGCTGGTCAACTGGGCAACTTGCGCCTGGGCCGAGCCGATGGCGGCGCGCACGGCGGCGACCTGGGCCTGGGCTGCCTGGACGGCCGCGTTACCGGTGTTCAGGCGAGCTTGTTGCTGGTCGATGATCTGCTGGCTGGCGAAGCCGCGCCTGAACAGTTCCTGGGAGCGCTTGAGCTCCTGGGTGGCCAGCAGCAGTTCGCTCTGGCGCAGTTGCACGTTGGCTTCGGCTGCCGTGAGGTTTTCCCGGGTGCGCACCACATCGGCCTCGGCCTGGGCGCGCTGGGCTTCCAGGGTGCGGGTGTCCATGCGCGCCAGCAGCTGGTCCTTGGTTACCTTGTCGCCTTCGTCGACCAGCACTTCGGCCAGGCGCCCGGGGGTCTTGCTGGCGATCTGCACTTCGGTGGCTTCCAGTCGGCCGTTGCCCATGTTCAGGCCTTCGGGCAGGCGGTCGAGCCTGGATTTCCAGTAACCGACGCAGCCGGCGATCAACAGCAGGGCCAGCAAGGCGCAGGCAAAAAGACGGGAGGAACGGTGATTCGTCGACATTGAGGCATCCCAGCAGCTATAGCGTCCTAGTCTGGCGGCTCAAGCCTCGGGGCGGCTTGATGTCCGTCAAATGAACGGGCAAGCCTAGTTGGTTGTGCGCGGGATGCCTGGATAAATGTCGATTGTGGGCTACTCAGCGCAGTGCCAGCACCGCCGCCCATTGCTCGGCGGTCACCGGCATCACGGACAGCCGGCTGCCTTTCTGCACCAGGGGCAGTTCGGCGAGGGCGGTCTGCTGTTTCAGGTAGTCCAGGCGCAGCACCTTGGGAAAGGTCTCGACGTAGGCCACGTCGACGGCGCTCCAGGCGTTTTTCTCGACGCTGGCCTTGGGGTCGAAATGCGGGTTGTCCGGCTCCAGGGCGGTCGGGTCGGGGTAGGCGGCCTCGATGATCTGGCCGATCCCGGCAATGCCTGGCTCCGGGCAACTGGAGTGATAGAAGAAGAACTGGTCGCCCACCGCCATGTTCCGCAGGAAATTGCGCGCCTGGTAGTTGCGTACACCGTCCCAGCGCGCCCGGTTCTGGATCCCGAGACCCTCGATCGAGAGTTCGTCCGGTTCGGATTTCATCAGCCAATAAGCCATCTTTTTGGGTCTCCTGAGGGATGGATGGGCGATTTCATGACAAACCGACGGTCGGTTGACGTCAGCATTTGCGTGTCGGTTCACGTTATCGCAGAATGCCGGAATTTTAAGCTTGACGCTGCTGCACGGCCTGTTGTGGAAACCGTTGCTGTCATCGCGTGTGATTTGCCTGAGGGGGGCAATCGATGCAACGCAAACCGGATTTACTATGGATTTTGGTTATTTTGTTCGGTTTGGGCGTAGTGACAACCGGTTATGCGCAGAGCCTGTGGGCCAACAAGACCGAGGCCCCGGTCGAACTCACGCAACAGCAGCAGCCTTACAAGCGTTGATCCCCGCCTGGGCGTCGCTATTTGTCAGTGGCGCCTACTTCGCGAAGTACCATTTCCTGCTGGTCACCGTTGCTTGCAACGGTACATCCCAGCTCGCCTGATCCAGTTTCGCGACTTTCTGACATTCGTGGGCCAGCCCCAGCAGCGTCGGCTTGCGCCAGTTTTTGCGCCGCGCCAGATAAGCCAGGCTGCGGTCATAGAAACCACCCCCCATGCCCAGGCGTCCGCCTGTCTCGTCGAAGCCGACCAAAGGCAACAGCACCAGATCCAGCGCCCAGACTTTGCGTTGTCGGGCCAGGTTCACCCGTGGTTCGGGGATGCGGAAGCGGTTGGGCCGCAGTTTTTCCCCCGGGCGCACGCGCTGGAACACCATCTTGGTCCGTGGCCAGGCGTTGAGCACCGGCAGGTAAGTCGCCTTGCCCCGGCGCTGCGCGGCACGCAGCAGTGGGCGCGGGTC
This sequence comes from Pseudomonas sp. NPDC089530, assembly GCF_050280705.1. NCBI lineage: Bacteria > Pseudomonadati > Pseudomonadota > Gammaproteobacteria > Pseudomonadales > Pseudomonadaceae > Pseudomonas > Pseudomonas sp. NPDC089530. Next base: position 6,223 of record NZ_JBNNVU010000070.1, read on the forward strand.
GATTTCACCGTCCATGGGCAGGTAAAGGGATATGTGCCGGGCGCGGCGGAACAGCGGATGCTGCGCCAGCTGCCGATACAGCCCGCGGGCGGCCTGGTGTTGTTCGCTGGCGGTGAGGGCGCGGCGGGCCTTGCGCAGCATGCGTCGAAGTTGCGGGCGGGAAAGCGGCGCCGGTTCGGTCATGGTCACTCGGGTCCAGGCAGGGTAGGCAGGACAGCGTACCGCTAAACAACCCCGGAGCCGAAAAGAAAAATGCCAGCTATGGGCATAGCTGGCATTGATCTGGAATTCAGGCTCCCCGGATGAACCGCTGTCGACTTAGCCCTTGAACCCGAAAGTTCAAGGCGGAAGATGCAGTAGGCGTTAAGGCTTTCCGTCTAGCGGACATGCACACCGGCCCAACGTGCAACTTCCAGGGTAGTGCAAATCGGCTCAGGGACATCGCCAACTGGCAAGCACCCCAGGGAGTGGCGAGGATTATACCGCAACCACCCTCAGGAATCAGCCTTGGTTGTGTCGGTATCGCTAGCGAGCACCAGGTCCACGCGTTCGAGCAGGTCGCGCACCTGTTCGCGGGTCGAGCCGCTGGCCTGGATATCGGGGCGATCCTGCTTGTGCAGCAGGTCGTGGGTGATATTGAGGGCGGCCATCACGGCGATGCGGTCGGCGCCGATGACTTTGCCGCTGCTGCGGATCTCGCGCATCTTGCCATCCAGGTACCGGGCGGCGCTCACCAGATTGCTGCGTTCTTCCTGGGGGCAGATGATCGAATATTCTTTGTCGAGGATCTGCACGGTAACGCTATTGCTTGAACTCATGAGTCTTGCTCCAGGGCCTTGAGGCGCGAAATCATCGATTCGACCTTACGCCGGCGATTTCGTTTTTTTCAATGAGGTGCGCGCGTTCCTCGCGCCAAGTCTTTTCCTGAGCTAATAAGAGTGCGTTTTGACTCTTTAGTTGCTCCACCCGGTCAATTAGCAGTTCGAGTCTGGCCATCAGCGCTTGCAGGTCGGTGTCTTCCATTGGATCCCACTGAATTTGTCTGATGAGTGGCAACTGCCTGGGCAAACGAGTTGACGGCCTCGATGGTCTTGGCGCGTCTGCCGATGCTAGGATACAAGGCCTTCATTCTAGACATTGCGCCGCTTGGCGCCTAGCTGCCCATGCCCATTCAGAATTCCCCGTACAACGCTTTCGCCACCCTGCTCAGCAGCGGTCACCCTGTTTCGCCCGCAGAATTGCATGGCCTGTTGCTGGGTCGCAGTTGCGCCGGCGCGGGTTTCGAAGTCGACGGCTGGCTGATCGACGCCGCCGAGGTGCTCGAAGGCGAGCCGCAGGACAATGTCCGCAACGCCCTGATCGGCCTGCAGGAAATGGTCAAGGGCGAGCTGACCAGCGACGACATGACCGTCGTCCTGTTGCTGCCCTCCGACGACGCGCCGCTGGCCGAACGTGCCGCCGCGCTGGGCCAATGGTGCCAGGGCTTCCTCACCGGCTTCGGCCTGAACTCCCGCGACAGCAGCGCCCTGAGCGCCGAGGCCACGGAAGTGTTGCAGGACCTTGCCGCGATCGCCCAGGTCCAGGACGCGCTGGAAGAATCCGACGACGGCGAAAGCGACTACATGGAAGTGATGGAATACCTGCGGGTTGCGCCGTTGCTGCTGTTCACCGAAACCAACAAGACGGTTGCACCGGCCGCCAAGCCTTCTCTGCACTGATCGCTCGATAGGGAAATCCGTCTGCCCATGATCCATATCCCGAAATCGGAATACACCCGCCGCCGCAAGGCGCTCATGGCGCAGATGGAACCCAACAGCATCGCGATCCTGCCGGCCGCCGCCGTGGCGATCCGCAATCGCGACGTCGAGCATGTCTACCGTCAGGACAGCGATTTCCAGTACCTCAGCGGCTTCCCCGAACCCCAGGCGGTGATCGTGCTGATCCCCGGGCGCGAGCATGGCGAGTACATCCTGTTCTGCCGCGAACGCAACGCCGAGCGCGAGCTCTGGGACGGCCTGCGGGCCGGCCAGGAAGGGGCGATTCGCGATTACGGCGCCGACGATGCCTTCCCCATCACCGATATCGACGACATCCTGCCGGGCCTGATCGAAGGCCGGGACCGGGTGTATTCGGCCATGGGCAGCAACCCCGAGTTCGATCGCCACCTGATGGAGTGGATCAACGTGATTCGCTCCAAGGCCCATCTGGGGGCCCAGCCACCGAACGAATTCGTTGCCCTGGATCATCTGCTGCACGACATGCGCCTGTATAAATCGGCGGCGGAGGTGAAGGTGATGCGCGAGGCCGCGCGGATTTCCGCCCAGGCCCATGTGCGCGCCATGCAGGCCAGCCGCGCCGGCCTGTACGAGTTCAGCCTGGAGGCCGAGCTGGATTACGAATTCCGTCGGGGCGGAGCGAAGATGCCGGCCTACGGGTCGATCGTCGCGGCCGGGCGCAACAGTTGCATCCTGCATTACCAGCAGAACGATGCGTTGCTCAAGGACGGCGATCTGGTGCTGATCGACGCCGGTTGCGAGATCGATTGTTATGCCAGCGATATCACCCGCACCTGGCCGGTGAATGGCAAGTTCTCCGCCGAACAGAAGGCGATCTACGAGTTGGTGCTGGCTTCCCAGGAAGCTGCATTTGCCGAGATCGCCCCCGACAAGCACTGGAACCAGGCCCATGAGGCGACCGTCCGGGTGATCACCGCGGGGCTGGTCGGTCTGGGGTTGCTGGAAGGCGAAGTGGACGAGTTGATCGCCAGCGAAGCCTACAAGGCGTTTTACATGCACCGCGCCGGCCACTGGCTGGGCATGGATGTGCATGACGTCGGCGAATACAAGGTCGGCGGTGAGTGGCGGGTGCTGGAAGTCGGCATGGCCCTCACGGTCGAGCCGGGCATCTACATCGCGCCGGACAACCAGAACGTGGCGAAGAAATGGCGCGGCATTGGCGTGCGCATCGAGGATGACGTGGTGGTAACCAAGCAAGGCTGTGAAATTCTCACCGGCGGCGTGCCCAAGACCGTGGCCGAGATCGAGGCACTGATGGCCGCCGCCCGGACCTGCGCGGCATGAACCGGGTCAATCTGGCGATCATCGGTGGCGGCCTGGTCGGTGCCAGCCTGGCTCTGGCCCTGCAGGCCGGCGCCAAGGCGCGCGGCTGGAAGATCGTGCTGATCGAGCCGTTCGCCCCGGGCAACAGCTATCAGCCCAGCTACGACGCGCGTTCTTCGGCGCTGTCGTTCGGCGCGCGGCAGATCTATCAGCGGCTGGGCCTGTGGCAGGAAATTTCCCGTCGCGCCGAGCCGATCAAACAGATCCATGTGTCCGACCGCGGGCGGTTTTCCACCGCGCGGCTGTCGGCCATGGAGGAGGGCGTGCCCGCCCTGGGTTATGTGGTGGAAAACGCCTGGCTCGGCCAATGCCTGTGGCAGGGGCTGGACAAGGACGTGGTCAGCTGGCGCTGCCCGGCCGAAGTCACGCGCATGGAACCGTTGGAAGACGGCTATCGCCTGACCCTCAACGATGAAACCAGCCTGGACTGCGAGCTGGCGGTATTGGCCGACGGCGGTCGCTCCGGGCTGCGCGAACAGTTGGGGATCGGGGTGCGCAAACGCCCGTACAACCAGAGTGCGCTGATCGCCAATATCACCCCGAGCGAAGCCCATAACGGCATGGCCTTCGAGCGCTTCACCGACGACGGGCCGATGGCCCTGCTACCGCTGCCGGAGAACCGCTGCGCACTGGTCTGGACCCGCCAGGGCATGGACGCGCAGCGTCTCGCCGCGCTGGACGAGCGCAGCTTCCTCAGCGAATTGCAGGGGGTCTTCGGTTATCGCCTGGGCACCCTGAAGCAAGTGGGGGCGCGGCATCTTTACCCGCTGTCGCTGGTGGAGGCGGAGGAACAGGTGCGCCCGCATCTGGTGGTGCTGGGCAACGCGGCCCATAGCCTGCACCCGATCGCCGGGCAGGGGTTCAACCTGTCACTGCGCGACGCCCAGGCCTTGGCCGACGCCTTGCTGGTCAGCCCGACGGCGCCGGGCGACTTCAGTATCTTGCAGGCCTACCGCGAGCGGCAGCGCCTGGACCAGGACCTGACCGTGGGCTTTTCCGACCAGGTCACCCGGTTGTTCGGCAGCAAGCTGCCGCTGGTGTCCCTGGGGCGCAATATCGGGCTGCTGGGCCTGGATCTGCTGCCACCTGCCAAGCGCTGGTTCGCGCGGCAAGCCATGGGGCTGGGCACCCGTCCCGATGCGTGAGTGGCCAGGCTGTCGATTGGGCAGCGCTGCGCACAGTGTCGAGCCCCAGGTGGTGCGGTTCGACAAAACCTTTTACCGGCGGCGCAAGCCGCGAGCGAGACAGGCTTAAAGCATGGAAATGCGTGCAGATCTGCTGATTGTCGGGGCCGGAATGGTCGGGAGCGCCCTGGCGCTGGCGTTGCAGGACAGTGGCCTGGAAGTGCTGCTGCTCGATGGCAGCCCGCTGAAGGTCAAACCCTTCGACGACGAGGCACCGTTCGAGCCGCGGGTGAGTGCGTTGTCGGCGGCCAGCCAGCGGATTCTCGAGCGTCTGGGTGTCTGGGAAGGGGTGACCCGGCGGCGTAGCAGCCCCTATTCCGAGATGCAGGTCTGGGACGGCAGCGGCACCGGGCAGATTCATTTCTCGGCCGCCAGCGTGCACGCCGAAGTGCTGGGTCATATCGTGGAGAACCGCGTGGTCCAGGACGCGCTGCTGGAGCGCCTGCACAACTGCGACATCGGCCTGTTGGCCAACGCCCGCCTGGAGCAGATGCGCCGTTCCGGCGACGACTGGCTGCTGACCCTGGCCGACGGCCGCAGCCTGCGCGCGCCGCTGGTGATCGCCGCCGACGGCGCCCATTCGGCGGTGCGGCGCCTGACCGGCTGCGCGACCCGCGAATGGGATTACCTGCATCACGCCATTGTCACCAGCGTGCGCTGCAGCGAGCCGCACCGGATGACCGCCTGGCAGCGTTTCACCGACAACGGCCCGTTGGCTTTCCTGCCGCTGGAGCGTGACGGGCAGCAGGACTGGTGTTCGATTGTCTGGTCGACCACGCCAAGCGAGGCCGAGCGCCTGATGGCCCTGGACGACAACGACTTCTGCCGTGAACTGGAGCGCGCCTTCGAAGGCCGTCTGGGCTCGGTGCTGAGCGCCGACCCGCGGCTCTGCGTGCCGTTGCGCCAGCGGCATGCCAAGCGCTACGTCGCCGAAGGGCTGGCCCTGATCGGCGACGCGGCCCACACCATCCATCCGCTGGCCGGGCAGGGGGTCAACCTGGGCTTCCTCGATGCCGCGGTGCTGGCCGAGGTGCTGCTGCAAGCGGCCAGCCGCGGCGAACGCCTGGCCGACACCAAGGTGCTCAGCCGTTACGAGCGGCGACGCATGCCGCACAACCTGGCGCTGATGGCGGCGATGGAAGGCTTCGAGCGGTTGTTCCAGGCCGATCCGCTGCCGCTGCGCTGGTTGCGCAACACCGGATTGAAAATGGTCGACCAGATGCCCGAAGCCAAGGCGCTGTTCGTGCGTCAGGCGCTGGGCCTGAGCGGGGATCTGCCGGAGCTGGCCAGGGCCTGACCTCAAGGGCCCGGCGGTTCATGCAACATCTGGTAACGCCTCGGTTTCCTGTTCGGTTTGAGAAGGCAAATGCTAGTCCTTATCATTTGCTTCCCTTTGATTTCGAGAGACTGCTCCCATGTTGGCACCGAAGCGTCTACTGACCGCCCTGGCCCTCACCCTCATTGGCGGTACTGCCCAGGCAGCCGACGAAGTCGTGGTCTACTCCTCGCGCATCGACGAGCTGATCAAGCCGGTCTTCGATCTCTACACCCAGAAAACCGGGGTCCAGGTGAAGTTCATCACCGACAAGGAAGCGCCGCTGATGCAGCGGATCAAGGCCGAAGGCGAGAACGCCACCGCCGACCTGCTGCTCACCGTCGATGCCGGCAACCTGTGGCAGGCCGAGCAGATGGGCATCCTGCAGCCGTTCACCTCCAAGGTGGTCGACGCCAACATCCCGCCGCAGTACCGCGCTGCTTCCCACGCCTGGACCGGCCTGAGCCTGCGGGCGCGGACCATCGCCTATTCCACCGACCGGGTGAAACCGTCCGAGCTGTCCACCTACGAAGCCCTGGCCGACAAGCAGTGGGAAGGCCGCCTGTGCCTGCGCACGGCGAAGAAGGTCTACAACCAGTCGCTGACCGCCACCCTGATCGAAACCCACGGCGCGGCGAAAACCGAGGAAATCGTCAAGGGCTGGGTCAACAACCTGTCCACCGACGTGTTCTCCGACGACGTCGCGGTGCTCGAGGCGATCAACGCCGGCCAGTGCGACGTGGGCATCGTCAACACCTACTACTACGGCCGCCTGCACAAGCAGAAGCCGGAACTGCCGGTCAAACTGTTCTGGCCGAACCAGGGCGACCGCGGCGTGCACGTCAACCTGTCGGGCATCGGCCTGACCAAGCACGCGCCACATCCGGAAGCCGCCAAGGCCCTGGTGGAGTGGATGACCACCGCGGAGGCGCAGAAGATCTTCGCCGACGTGAACCAGGAATTCCCGGCCAACCCAAGCGTGCCGCCATCGGCCGAAGTGGCGGCCTGGGGCAAGTTCGTGGCCGACACCCTGCCGGTGGAAGTGGCCGGCAAGCGCCAGGCAGAAGCCATTCGCCTGATGGACCGTGCTGGCTGGAACTGATCCGCTGGTTATACTGCGCCCCGCCTTTGCGGGGCGTTTTATTTATCCGGTTCGCGATTGCCCTTTTACTGATCCACCTCGCCTGAGAGTTTGTCGTGGCCCATCCCGCCCAACGCCGCTGGTACCCGCTGGTTTTCGCCGTCGCCGCCCTGGTGCTGCTGCCGCTGAGCGTGCTGCTGCTGTCATGGCAGGCGGTCGACCAGCAGATCTGGTCGCACCTGTGGGACACCCAGATGCCGCGCCTGCTGGGCAATACCCTGACCCTGGTGCTGGGCGTGGGCGTGGGTGTGACGCTGCTGGGGGTGAGCCTGGCCTGGCTGACCAGCCTCTGCGAATTCCCCGGGCGCCGCTGGCTGGACTGGGCGCTGATGCTGCCCTTCGCGATTCCGGCCTATGTGCTGGCCTTTGTCTTCGTCGGCCTGCTGGATTTTTCCGGCCCGGTGCAGACCCTGCTGCGAGAATGGTTCGGCACCGGCCTGCGCCTGCCGCGGGTGCGCTCCACCGGCGGGGTGATCCTGGTGCTGGTGCTGGTGTTCTACCCCTATGTGTATCTGCTGGCGCGTACCGCGTTCCTGGCCCAGGGCAAAGGCCTGATGGAAGCCGCGCGGGTGCTCGGGCAAACGCCCTGGCAGGCGTTCTGGCGCGTGGCCTTGCCCATGGCGCGGCCGGCCATTGGCGCCGGCGTGGCGCTGGCGCTGATGGAAACCCTGGCGGACTTCGGAGCGGTGGCGGTGTTCAACTTCGATACCTTCACCACCGCCATCTACAAGACCTGGTACGGCTTCTTCAGCCTGTCCAGCGCCGCGCAGCTGGCCAGCCTGTTGCTGCTGGCGGTGATGCTGGTGCTGTACGGCGAGCGCCGCGCCCGGGGCGCCAGCCGTTCCGGTAACGAGCGGCCGCGGGGCAAGGCGCTGTACCACCTGCATGGCGTCAAGGCCCTGGCGGCCACGGGCTGGTGTGTTCTGGTGTTCGCCTGCGCCTTCGTGATTCCGCTGCTGCAGCTGCTGGTGTGGTTCTGGCAGCGTGGCCGTTTCGACCTCGACGAGCGTTATGCCGGGCTGATCCTGCATACCCTGTACCTGGGCGCCATGGCGGCCCTGATCACGGTCAGCGTGGCCCTGTTGCTGGCGTTTGCCCGACGGCTGGCGCCGACCCGGGCGATCCGTTCCGGCGTCAGCCTGGCCAACCTCGGGTATGCCTTGCCGGGCTCGGTGCTGGCCGTGTCGATCATGCTGGCGTTCAGTTACCTGGACCGCGAGCTGGTGATCCCGCTGTCGGGCTGGCTCGGCGGGGCGGGCAAGCCGCTATTGCTGGGCAGCCTGGCGGCGTTATTGCTGGCATACCTGGTGCGTTTTATCGCAGTGGCCTACGGGCCGCTGGAAAGCAGCCTGGCGCGTATCCGGCCCTCGCTGCCGGAAGCGGCGCGCAGCCTGGGGGTCGGTGGGCCGCGACTGTTTTTCAAAGTGTATCTGCCGCTGTTGCTGCCCGGCACCCTGAGTGCCGCGCTGCTGGTGTTCGTCGATGTGCTCAAGGAAATGCCCGCCACCCTGCTGATGCGCCCGTTCGGCTGGGACACGCTGGCGGTGCGGATCTTCGAGATGACCAGCGAGGGTGAATGGTCGCGGGCGGCGCTGCCGGCCCTGACCCTGGTCCTGGTGGGATTGCTACCGGTGATTGGCCTGATTCGCCGCTCCGCTCATCGAATCGGTTAGGTGCCAGGGTCACACCTTGCAGCTACAATGCGCGGCATTCGGTGCGGGCGATCTTTCTGATCTGGTCGTCGTAGTTGTCTGAAAGCCATCTATTTCAAGGCTTTCAGCTCACAGGGCAACCGCCCGCACCTTCGCCACGCCCGGAAGGAGAAACCCATGGGACAGCGCACGCCTCTGTATGACCTTCATCTCGCCCTCGGCGCGAAGATGGTCGATTTTGGCGGTTGGGATATGCCTCTGCATTACGGCTCGCAGGTCGAGGAGCACCATCAGGTGCGACGCGATTGCGGGGTTTTCGATGTATCCCACATGACCGTGATCGATGTCGACGGACCCCAGGCCAAGGCCTGGCTCCAGTACCTGTTGGCCAATGATGTCGAACGCCTGCACAGCCCCGGCCGGGCCTTGTACAGCGCCATGCTCAACGAGCACGGCGGCATTGTCGACGACATGATCGTCTACCGCACCGAGGCCGGTTATCGCCTGGTGTTCAACGCCGCCACCCGCGACCAGGACATCGCCTGGATACACGCCCAGCTGGGCACCTTCCAGGTGCAACTGCACGAACGCACCGAGCTGGCGATGCTGGCTATCCAGGGGCCCCAGGCCCGACACAAGATCGCCGAACTGGTGACCCAGTCGCGCGGCACCCTGATCCAGCAACTCAAACCCTTCGAAGGCCAGGCCGATGGCGACTGGTTCATCGCGCGCACCGGCTACACCGGCGAGGATGGCCTGGAAATCGTCCTGCCCGCCGATCAGGCCCCAGCGTTCTTCAACGACCTGGTGGGTGCGGGCATTTCCCCGATCGGCCTCGGCGCCCGGGATACCCTGCGCCTGGAAGCCGGCATGAACCTCTACGGCCAGGACATTGACCAGGAGGTTTCACCGCTGGTGGCCAACATGGGCTGGAGCATCGCCTGGGAACCGGCGTCGCGTAAGTTCATCGGGCGCACGGCGCTGGAGGCCGAGCGCGCCCGTGGGGTGAAGCACAAACTGGTCGGCCTGGTGCTGGAAGAGCGTGGCGTGCTGCGGGCCCACCAGGTGGTGCGCATCGCCGATGTTGGCGAAGGGGAGATCACCAGTGGTAGTTTCTCTCCTACGCTTAGCAAATCGATCGCCTTGGCGCGGGTGCCCATGGCGACTGCCGACCGTGCCGAAGTGGAAATCCGTGGCAAGTGGTACCCGGTCCGGGTGGTCAAACCGACCTTCGTGCGTCATGGCAAAACCTTGATCTAACTTATTTCCGGCGGCAACACCGCTGACATTTCTTCTTGAGGACACAGAACATGAGCGATATCCCTGCTGACCTGCGTTTTGCCGAAAGTCACGAATGGGCCCGTCTGGAAGCCGATGGCACCGTGACCGTGGGCATCAGCGACCACGCCCAGGAAGCCCTGGGCGACGTGGTGTTCGTCGAGCTGACTGAAGTCGGTAACGTGTTCGGTGCTGGCGATGCGGCCGGTGTGGTCGAGTCGGTGAAAGCCGCTTCCGACATCTATGCGCCAGTGGCCGGCGAAGTGATCGCGGTCAACGAAGAGCTGAGCGCCAGCCCGGAGCTGCTCAACAGCGAGCCGTACGACGCCTGGATCTTCAAGCTCAAGCCAGCCAATGCCGCCGATCTTGAGAAGCTGCTCGACGCAGCCGGTTATAAGGCCGCTATCGGCGAATAATCGCTGGCGGCAGCAAGTCCGTTACATGAGCGCCGTGTTCCCCTTGTCGGGTACGCGGCGTTTTTCGTTCTACACAGGCATGAACGCTCGATACCTCAGGGGCTGGTCGAGCGGCGCAGCGTTCTGGCCTGCATCACGGCCCTGTCCACCCTGGCGTGCAGTGCCATGACTTCTTCTGTCGTCAGCCTCGCCATGGGTTCACCACTCACCCAGACACCACTGTTGGTGTAGGTGACGGTTTTGGTTTCTCCGTCATTCACGCTGACAACATAAGGGTTGGACAGGTTGCTGGGAATCAGCGTGCCCGCCGCCTGGGTCGGACCGAACCATAACTGGAACTCGTTTTGCGGTGTCATGGTGGCGACACCTATATTCATGCCGCCTGTGCAGTTCACCCAGAGGTTGAGTCCTGTTGAGTCCAGTAATATTTCGCTGGGGTTGGCCGGAAGTTGATTGTTTATTGAAACATCTCCCGGCGTACCGCCATTTCGTGCGGGGGTGAATACACCATATTGACTCAAAGTTGTTATTTGACCCGTATTGATGGGTAGGTTTTTTCCTCCTGAGGTAAAGTTGACGTCCCCCTGTTGCAGTGGAGTGTTCGTGAAATTGACCATGTAAGAGTTGCTGGTGATGTTGAGGGTGTTTTTATATTGATAGGTTGGTTGGTTCGGTGCGGCGAACGGAGGTTTTGACAGCCAGATAACGGTGAAGGAGTTATTCACTTTCTTGGCCAGGCAGAGGCTTTGGTTGTTTACCTTTTGTGCAACAAGTTGCTCTTCTTCAATATAAACGATGATGGTTTGATTGCTCATGGCTAATCTCACGTTTATCCCGTGGATGATTGCGCTGCAGTTCGACCAGGGCTTGGATACGTTCAATAAAAAACCCTGTAGATCCATGATGTACAGGGTTTTTTGCTTGAGCGGCGTTTGCGAGCCTAAGACTGCCCAGGGTATTGCGCAGTGCTCTGAGGGCTTTTAGCAACCGCTGCTCGATCCGCCCCGCGGACTATGCCGCGATCCCGACCCTGGCGTGCAGAGCCTTGATTTCGGCAGCGCTCAGGCGCTTGGCCGGTTCGCCGGTCACCCAGGTGCCACTGTCGGTGTAGGTAATGGTGGCGCTTTCGCCATCCTTCAGGGTGACTACATAGGGATTGGACAGGTTGACGGCGATCAGCGAGCCGGTTTCCTGAAGGTTGCCGAACCAGAGTTGGTATTGGCTTTTTGGGGTCAGCGTCGCGGTGCCGATGTTCATGCCGCTCTGACGGTTCACCCAGATGTTGTTGCCGTTGGAATCCAGCAGGATTTGATGCGGATTGCCTTGCAGCTGGTTGTTGATGAGGATGTCCGAGGGCACGCCGCCGTTCTTGGCCGGGGTGAACACACCGTTGGCATCGAGGGTGGTGATCTGGCCGGTGCTGATCGGCAGGTTCTTGCCGCCGGAGGTGAAGGTGACATCGCCACTGCTGACCGGGTCATTGGTGTAGTTGACCATGAACGACGGGGTGACGACATCGAAGGTGTTTCTATATTGGTAACTGGGGTTGTTGACAGTGGCAACAGGGCCCTTGGATTGCCAGATGACGGTGAAGTCATTGTTTACTTTCTTGGCCAGGTAAAGGCTGTAGTTGTTGTTCTTCTGGGCAATCAGTTGTTGTTCTTCGATGTACAGGATAATTTGCTGGCTGCTCATTTTATGAACTCCATTTCGGGTAAGTTGAAACATTGTTTTTGTTGCGGAGTTTTAAACTGGGTAGTGGCTTTTTGTCTCCACTGCCCAGTCCTAAGTAAACATAGCAGGCAAAAAGTTGACCTATAGAATCATTGGCTATTGTTGGGCGGGCAATCGAAGCTGCGGAAATTTAATATATTTATTCGTGCAGGTTTATCATGCGCTTACGTGTGTAATTAAAGTGAGCACTTCCGGGAGTCTGGTTTTTGGCGCAAAGAATCAGATAAGTGGAAGCTTATATAGCGATTGGCAACTGTATTTATCGCTGAAATAAAAAACGCCCAATGCAGGGCATTGAGCGTCTTGAATAGTGCAAGGGCCAGCCTCCAGCGGCCGGTTATGTCTTTATCTACCTTGCAGGACAGCCTTCACCGTGGCGACCGAGCGTTCGACATCGTCCTTGCCCATGGCGGTGAACATCGGCAGCGAGACGATCAGGCGACCCACCCGTTCCGCCACCGGGAACATCCCCTCCTTGAAGCCGCGCTCGCGGTACAGGCTCAGCAAGTGAATCGGCGGATAGTGATAGCCGATGCCGATCCCGCGTTCCTGCATCTGTTCCATGAAGGTCGCTCGCGCCGGCTGGCCGTCCTGCCGCTCCGGCAGCACCAGCTGGAACAGGTGCCAGTTGCTGTTGCTGAAATCCGCCGGTGGCAGTTGGGCACCGTAGCGGGCTTCGAAGTCGCTGCCGAAGCACTCGAAGTAGTGCCGGGCCAGCTCGCGACGGTGCGCGGTGATCGCATCGATATGGGCGAACTGGCCCAGGCCGATGGCGGCTGCGACGTCGGTCATGTTGAACTTGCCGCCCAGCACGTCCACGTCCAGGCCGTCGAAACCATGGCGGGTCACGCCCTGCAGGCGGTACTTCTCCGCCAGGCGCGCCTCTTCGGCATTGTTCAGCACCAGGGCGCCGCCCTCGCTGCAGGTAACGTTCTTGTTGGCCTGGAAACTGAACGAGACAAAGTCGCCGCCAGCGCCGATGCGTTCGCCGTTCCAGCTTGAGCCCAGCGCCTGGGCGGCATCTTCCACCACCCGCAGGCCGTGTTTATGCGCCAGGGCATAGAGGCGCGTCATGTCCAGCGGCAGGCCGGCGAGAAACACCGGGATGATGGCCTTGGTCCGTGGGGTGATGGCCGCTTCCACCTGGTCCAGGTCGAGGTTGCGGGTCACCGGGTCGATATCGGCGAACACCGGGGTGGCGCCGACTTCGAGAATCACGTTGGCCGTGGCCACCCAGGAGATCGGCGTGGTGATGACTTCATCGCCAGGGCCGATGCCGGCGATACGCAGGGCGATCTCCATGGTGCAGGTGCCGGAATTGAAGGTGCGCACCGGACGAGCGCCGCAGAATTCCGAGAGCTGCGCTTCGAAGGCCTGGACCTTGGGGCCGCTGGTGATCCAACCCGAACGCAGGACTTCGCCGACACTGGCGATGGTGGCTTCATCGATGGTGGGTTTGGAGAATGGCAGGAAAGGCAACTGGCTCATGACGATGGGATACCCGATAAGCAGAAGTCGAGGCGGGGCGGCGGGCCGCGCCGGAGTCGAGCATCATGCCCCCGCCGAGCGCGCGGTGCCACACCGTCGGCACGCGGGATCGGCTGCTATGCTGCTTTGACCGTGTTGCATCGACGCCGAGCGCCGCCTGAGAGAGAGCCCCGTCATGTCCCAGTTGCCGTCCTTGAGCCAGTTACGCGATCCCAATGCCTTCCTGCAGCGTCACCTCGGGCCCGATGCCGCCGAGCAGCAAGCGATGCTCGACAGCCTGGGGCTGGGCAGCCGGGTCGAACTGATCGAGCAGACCGTGCCGCCGGGGATTCGCTTCAACCGTGCGCTGGACCTGCCGCCGGCCCTGGACGAGCAGGCCGCCCTGGCCAAGTTGCGCGGTTATGCCGAGCAGAACCAGGTCTGGACCAGCCTGATCGGCATGGGCTATCACGGCACCCTGACGCCGACGGTGATCCTGCGTAATGTGCTGGAAAACCCCGGCTGGTACACCGCCTACACGCCTTACCAACCGGAGATTGCCCAGGGGCGGCTCGAGGCCTTGCTCAATTTCCAGCAACTGACCATCGACCTCACCGGCCTGGACCTGGCCAACGCCTCGCTGCTGGACGAAGCCACGGCCGCCGCCGAAGCCATGGCCCTGGCCAAGCGTGTGGCCAAGTCGAAAAGCAACCTGTTCTTCGTCGACCAGAACTGCCATCCGCAGACCCTCTCGGTGGTGCAGACCCGCGCCGAAGGCTTTGGCTTCGAGCTGGTGATCGACAGCCTGGACAACCTCAGGCAGCACCAGGTCTTCGGCGCCTTGCTGCAATACCCGGACACCCACGGCGAGATCCGCGACCTGCGGCCGCTGATCGACCATTTGCACGCGCAGCAGGCGCTGGCCTGCGTGGCGGCCGACCTGTTGAGCCTGTTGCTGCTGACGCCTCCGGGCGAGCTGGGGGCCGACGTGGTGTTCGGCTCGTCCCAGCGCTTTGGCGTGCCCATGGGTTACGGCGGCCCCCACGCGGCGTACTTCGCCAGCCGCGAGGAGTACAAGCGGGCGATTCCGGGGCGGATCATCGGCGTGTCCCGGGATGCCCGGGGCAACGTGGCGCTGCGCATGGCCCTGCAGACCCGCGAGCAGCATATCCGCCGTGAGAAGGCCAACTCGAACATCTGCACCGCCCAGGTGCTGCTGGCCAATATCGCCAGCTTCTATGCCGTCTACCATGGCCCTGAAGGCCTGCGGCGCATCGCCCAGCGCGTGCATCGCCTGACCTGCATTCTCGCCGCCGGCCTGGAACGCAAGGGCCTGGTCCGGTTGAACCGGCAGTTCTTCGACACCCTGACCCTGGAGGTCGGCGGCAGCCAGACGGCGATTATCGAGAGCGCCAAGGCCGCGCGGATCAACCTGCGGATCCTCGGGCGCGGGCAACTGGGCCTGAGCCTGGATGAAACCTGCGACGAGAGCACCGTCGCCCGGCTGTTCGATGTGTTCCTCGGCGCCGACCACGGGCTGGACGTAGCGCAGCTGGACGCCGAGGCCCTGGCCCCGGGCATTCCCCAGGAACTGTTGCGCAGCACGCCGTACCTGAGCCATCCAGTGTTCAACAGCCACCACAGCGAAACCGAGATGCTGCGTTACCTCAAGCAGTTGGAGAACAAGGACCTGGCGCTGAACCAGTCGATGATCCCGTTGGGCTCCTGCACCATGAAGCTCAACGCCAGCAGCGAGATGGTCCCCATCACCTGGCCCGGCTTCGCCGACCTGCATCCCTTTGTCCCGGCGGAGCAGGCCCTCGGTTATTCGCTGATGATCGCCGAGCTTGAGCGCTGGTTGTGCGCCATTACCGGTTTCGATGCGATCTGCATGCAGCCCAACTCTGGGGCCCAGGGCGAATACGCCGGGTTGCTGGCGATCCGCAAATACCACGAGAGCCGCCAGCAGGGCGAGCGCAACATCTGCCTGATCCCGGCCTCGGCCCACGGCACCAATCCGGCCTCGGCGCAGATGGCCGGGATGCAGGTGGTGATCGTCGATTGCGACGACGCCGGCAACGTCGATCTGCAGGACCTGAAAGACAAGGCCAGCGCCGCGGGTGAGCATCTGTCGTGCCTGATGGCGACCTACCCCTCGACCCACGGCGTGTATGAGGAAGGCATCGGCGAGATCTGCGAAGTGATCCACAGCCACGGCGGCCAGGTGTACATGGACGGCGCGAACCTCAACGCCCAGGTCGGGCTGGCGCGACCGGCGGATATCGGCGCCGATGTTTCCCACATGAACCTGCACAAGACCTTCTGCATTCCCCACGGCGGCGGTGGCCCGGGCATGGGGCCGATCGGCGTGCGGGCGCACCTCGCACCGTTCGTGGCCAACCACCCGGTGGTGGCCATCGACGGGCCGCTGCCGCAGAACGGCGCGGTCAGCGCGGCGCCCTGGGGCAGCGCGAGCATCCTGCCGATCAGTTGGATGTATATCGCGATGATGGGGCCGCAACTGGCGGATGCCAGCGAGGTGGCGATCCTCGCGGCGAACTACCTGGCCGAACACCTGAGCGGAGCCTTCCCGGTGCTCTACAGCGGGCGCAACGGCCGGGTGGCCCATGAATGCATCCTCGACCTGCGGCCGCTCAAGCTGCAGACCGGCATCAGCGAAGAGGACGTGGCCAAGCGCCTGATGGATTACGGTTTCCACGCGCCGACCATGTCGTTCCCGGTGCCGGGCACCCTGATGGTGGAGCCCACCGAAAGCGAGTCCAAGGCCGAGCTGGACCGGTTTATCGAGGCCATGCTGAGCATCCGCGCCGAGATCGCCCAGGTCCAGGAAGGCAACTGGCCGGCCGAGGACAACCCGCTCAAGCGCGCGCCCCATACCCTGGCGGACATCGCCGGCGTCTGGGAGCGGCCCTACAGCATCGAACAGGCGGTGATCCCCAGTCCCCACACCCGGGTGCACAAGTACTGGCCGACGGTGAACCGGGTCGACAATGTCTACGGCGACCGCAACCTGTTCTGCGCCTGTGTGCCGGTGGATGCCTACCGCTGAACGGCCGAACGGCGGGCAAAAAAATGCCGCTCGAAAGAGCGGCATTTTTTATTGCACCAGCGGGGTTACAGGCTACGGGTCACTGCTGGGCGACGGCGTTTTTCGCCAGGATGGCGTTGGCCAACTCCATGTCGGTGGCCTGCAGGCCTGGGTTGTCGGCACGGACTTTGTTCATCGCGGCTTCCAGGAACGGGCCGCGGATGGTGCCTTCACTGGCGACGAAGCTGCTGGCGTCGTCCTGGGCGGCGGCGACCAGCTTGTGATCCTTGGAAGTCAGGTAGGTGGAAGCGGTGGTGGCGCCGGTGGAAAGCACGTTACGCCAGAAACTGTCGGCCATTGCCGAACCTACAGGCAGGGAAAGCAGGGCCAGGGTGGCGACAGCTGTTTTGAAACGCATGGTGGGTGACTCCAACAGGGGGGGTTAATCTGAGTCCTTTGATAGGGCCTCCCCCGATTCGGTTCCGTAACGCTAGTCGGCTTGTTCGATCCTGATAAAACCCGCCTTGCACCTACAGCTGAAAGCGCGTCACCGAGGTCTGCAGGGTGGCGACGGAGCGCTCCATCTGCTCGACCGTCGTCGCCAGTTCGTGCATGGCCCGGCTGTTGCGTTGGGCGATCTGATTGATCATCTCCACCTGCTGCGCCACTTCGTTGCTGGCTCTGGACTGCTCGCCGATGGTCTGGGAAATCTCCTCGACCATCAGCGCCGAGCGTTGCGCGCCTTCGCGTATTTCGTTGATTGAGGTGCCGGCCTGCTGGGCCATGCCCACCCCGTCGTTCACCCGGCTGACGCCGGTCTGCATGCTGCGCACCGCCTGCCCGGTGGTTTCGCGGATGCGTTCGATCATGCCGGTGATCTCCCGGGTCGATTGCGCCGTGCGGCCCGCCAGGCTGCGCACTTCGTCGGCGACCACGGCGAATCCGCGCCCGGCTTCGCCGGCGCGGGCCGCCTCGATGGCCGCGTTCAGGGCCAGCAGGTTGGTCTGTTCGGCGATGCCGTTGATCACCTGGATGATCGAGTGGATCTCCTCCGATGACTGGCCGAGGGCGGTGATGCTGTGCGAGGACTGGTTGACCGCCTCGGCAATGTGGGTCATGCCGTCGACCACCCCGAGAATGACTTGGCCGCCGCTGCCGGCGAGGGATTCCGACTGCGCCGAAATGTCTTGGGCGTTGCGCGCATGTTCGGCCACCTGGGCGATGTTGCTGATCATCTGTTCCATGGCTGCGGCCATGTTGTTCGCCCCCTGGGCCTGTTCGCTGGCGCCGTCGGCGATGCCCTGGGAGGTCAGGCTCAGGTCATGGGAGGTGCCCTGCAGGCCTTCGCTTTCGCGGCGGATGGTGGTGATCATGTCCCGCAGGTTGGCCTGCATCTCGCCCAGGGCCTTTTGCAGCTGGCCGGCCTCGTCGTCGCTGTCGACGCTGATCGGCAGGCTGAGGTTGCCCTGGGCGATGGCCCGGGCCGCGGCCACCGATTTTTCCAGCGGGCGCAGTACCGAGTGCAGTAACCGGCGCGTCAGCAGGCACAGCGCCAGTACGGCCAGCAGGCTGCCGCCGACCAGCCATCCGCCGGCCTGGCGCACCGCGGTTTCGCTGGCTTCGCGAGCTTGCGCGGTGCTGGCTTCGATCTTGCTGCTCAGGGCTTCGTTGAGGCCTTCCACCTCGGTAAATGTCTTGGCGAACGCCGGCATGTCCGCGCGGGCGGCAGCGGGGTCCCGCAGCGCTTGCTCGGCGATTTTCTCCGCGGCGCCAATGTAGCTTTCCAGCACCGGCTGCAGTTCGCCGATGGCCTGGCGGATGTCTGGCGCCAGGGGCAGGCGGGCATTTTCCGCCAGGGCCTTGCGGAACCAGTCGCCGTGCTCGCGCAGGTCGTTGCGGATCTGCTCGCCCGCGCCGGCATCGCCGGGCTGGCTGGCGAAGGCCGCCAGCACATCGGCCCGCAACGCGTCGTGCATCATGTCGGCTTCCAGGTGATTGCGCAGCGCGCTGGCATTGAGCTGGCTGTCGGCCAGCGCATGCGTCAGTCGCGTCTGGCCCCACCAGCCGATGCCGGCGACAAGGGCGATGGCCAGCACACTGAGCGCTCCGGAGACGATCATTTTCTGACGAATGTTCATGCCCACTCCCTGTGTGCGTTGATCTGTGGCTAAGCGTAGTCCAGGGGCTGCGCGACTGGCCTTATCGCTGTTCGCTTTGCGGTGTGACCCGCAATACCTCCTCGAGGGTGGTCAGCCCGGCGGCGACTTTCTGCGCGCCGGACAGGCGCAGGCTGCGCATGCCTTCCGCAAAGGCCTGGCGGCGGATGGCGAGCAGGTCGGCGTCGGCTGTGATCAGGGCTTTCAGGCTGTCGCTCAGTTGCATGATTTCATACACCCCGGCGCGGCCCCGGTAGCCGGTGTCGCGGCATTCCGCGCAGCCGGTGGCGCCGTGGGCATGGCTGGGCAGCGGCGCCTGCCAGGGGCGGGTCAGGCCTTGCCAGTCGCTTTCGTCCAGGGGCTGCGGGGTCTTGCAGTGCGGGCACAGAGTGCGCACCAGCCGCTGGGCCATGACCCCGAGCAGCGTGGCCTTGATCAGGTAGGGCGCGACCCCGAGCTCCAGCAGGCGGCTGATGGCGCCGGGGGCATCGTTGGTGTGCAGGGTCGACAGCACCAGGTGGCCGGTGAGCGCGGCCTGGATCGCCATCTCCGCGGTCTCCAGGTCACGGATCTCGCCGATCATGATGATGTCCGGGTCCTGGCGCATCAGCGCGCGCACGCCGCTGGCGAAGGTCAGCTCGATGTTGTGCTGGACCTGCATCTGGTTGAACGCCGGCTCGACCATCTCGATCGGGTCTTCGATGGTGCACAGGTTGACCTCTGGTGTCGCCAGCTGCTTCAGGGTGGTGTACAGGGTGGTGGTCTTGCCCGAGCCGGTGGGGCCGGTGACCAGGATGATGCCGTTGGGCTGGCGGGTCATGTCCTGCCAGCGCCGCAGGTCGTCGCTGGAGAAGCCCAACTGGTCGAAGTCCTTGAGCAGCACCTCGGGGTCGAAGATGCGCATGACCATCTTCTCGCCGAAGGCGGTGGGCAGGGTCGACAGGCGCAGCTCCACTTCACCGCCTTCCGGGGTCTTGGTCTTGACCCGGCCGTCCTGGGGTTTGCGTTTTTCCGCGACGTTCATCCGGCCCAGGCTTTTCAGGCGGCTGACCACGGCCAGGGTGACCTGGGGCGGGAACTGGTAGACGTTGTGCAGCACGCCGTCGATGCGAAAGCGCACCGTGCCTTGCTCGCGGCGCGGTTCGATGTGGATATCGCTGGCGCGCTGCTGGAACGCGTACTGGAACAGCCAATCGACGATGTTGACGATGTGCGCGTCGTTGGCGTCCGGCTCCTGATCGCTGGCGCCGAGGTTGAGCAACTGCTCGAAGTTACCCAGGGCGTGGCTTTTCTGGTCGGCGCTGGCCCCGGTGACCGACTTGGCGAGGCGGAAGAACTCCACGGTCAGGCGCTGGATTTCCACCGGGTTGGCCACCACCCGCCGGATCGGCCGTTTCAGCACGTGGGTCAGGTCGGCTTCCCAACTGCTGACATAAGGCTGGGCGCTGGCCACGGTGATGGCCTCGGCGTCGATCGCCACCGCGAGAATTTTGTGGCGCTGGGCGAAGGCGTAGGACATCAGCGGGGTGATGGCGGCGACGTCGATTTTCAGCGGGTCGATGCGCAGGTACGGCTGGCCGGCTTGCTGCGCCAGCCACAGGGTCAGGCTTTCCAGATCCAGGCGCTTGCCGGGGCGGCGCAGATCGTCCAGCTGCTGGCTGGCCAGGAACTCCAAGGGGTGCAGCTGGCTGTTGGCGGCGGTGCGGCGAGTGCTCAGGGCCTGCTCGGCCGAGTCCTGGCCGATGAAACCCTGGGCGACCAGGTCGCGCAGCAGATCGTTGAGATCCAGCCAGCGGTCCTGGGTAACGAGGGGAACGGACATGCGGGCTCCTTGTGAACGATCCGGCGGGCGCGGATCAGGCAGATGCGCCTTCTGACCACGGATTGCCAAGAATAGTCCCGGGCTCGCGACGAGCCGTCGCCCAAGCGTTGCAGGGTTTTGCCGGCGCCCTCAGCCGGCGGCCTGCAGCCGCTCACGCTCGGCGAGTTGCAGCTGTACCGAATACACGCTGACCAGGTTGCGCAGTTTCTCCGCGATCACTTGCGCGCGATGCCAGCTCAGGCCGTCGAGCAGTACCTCCATCAGCAGCGCGCCGTCCTGTTGCCGCACCTGGACCTGCTGCGGCAGCAGGGACTGCAGGGCGAAATGATTGAGCACCCGGCACAGCACGTCCGCTTCGGCGTCGGTGACCAGTTGGTAGTGCACCCGGCAATGGGTGTTGGCGACATTCCACACATCGGCGCGGGAACTGACGGCTTCGAGAGGGGGCATGGGGCTTCTCCAGATCAATGGAGAAATTTTTACATTCGGTCGCGGGTATTTCTTATCTAAGATGGGTGTATTTTTCTGATTATCGAATTGGGTAATTCGTGCATACCAATATTTTGGAGATATCTATGCATAGCGAGCTGGACGCCTACGACCGCCGCATCCTGGCCCTGCTGCAAGAGGACGCCTCGCTGTCCAGCGCGCAGATCGCCGAGCAGGTGGGGTTGTCGCAATCACCGTGCTGGCGGCGGATCCAGCGGCTCAAGGAGGAGGGGGTGATCCGTGGCCAGGTGACCTTGCTCGACCGCAAGAAGATCGGCCTCAACACGCAGATCTTCGCCGAGGTCAAACTCAACGCCCACGGCCGCTCCAACTTCACCGAATTCACCGAGGCGATCCGCGGCTTTCCGGAAGTGCTGGAGTGTTATGTGCTGATGGGGGCCGTGGACTTTCTGTTGCGCATCGTCACGCCGGACATCGAGGCCTATGAGCGCTTCTTCTTCGAGAAGCTGTCGATGGTGCCGGGGATTCAGGAGGTGAACTCGATCGTGGCGCTGTCGGAGATCAAGTCGACGACGAGCCTGCCGGTTCTGCGTTGATACGGCCGAGGCCATCGTGAGCCAGCTCGCTCCTACAGGAAGGTAGGGGCGAGCTGGCTCGCGATGAGGCTGTTACATGCGCAGCAGGGTTTTCCACGCGCGGTTTTGGAACACCGTGATCGCCTGTTGCTTGCGGGCATCGAGGGCTTCGTCGGTGATCGGTTCGTGGGCCAGTTGCGCCAGCTTGTTCAGCTCGCCGTACAGACGGTCCAGTTCCGGGATTTCCAGCACGTTGCGCGCGTGATGCAGCCAGGCCTGGATGCGTTCGATACGCGGCAGCTGTTCGGCCAGGTCTTCCGGTTGCTGCTGGTAGCGCGGCAGCTGCAGGGAGCTGGCTTCTTCGGCCAGCAGGCGCGGCAACCAGCTGGCCAGTTGCGCCGCGCCCTGGCGATTGCCGCGGGTATTGCGCTCGGCGGCCCAGCTACGGGCCAGCAGCCAGCGCGAGGTGTTCAGCGAGAACAGGCCCCAGCGCACGTCTTGCAGTTCTTCGATGAACTGCTCCGGCGCGGCCTTGCGTACGTCTTCGTCGTCCAGGCCGGCTTGCACCAGCGGGCGCCAGTCTTCCAGCAGCGCGTCCAGCGACGCACGCAGCTCGGCGGTGGCCTGGCGCGGCGCGGCCTGGCCCAGGCTGCTGACCAGGGCGCGCAGTTCCGCCAGGTTGTCGACCCAGTCCTGCAGCAGGCGCCAGTGGCCGTTGAAGCGGTATTGCTCGGCCAGGCGCTGGCTGCTGCCCAGCAGGTGCCAGGTCAGTGCGGCGAAGGCATCGTCCAGGGACAGGTCCGCGCGCAGCTCCGGCGCGGGCAGGCTCAGGGAGTAGCTGTTGGCGTCGAACAGGCGGTAGCCGCGCTCGGCCTTGCTGATGTCGCAGGGCATCAGCGGCAGGCTGGCGGCCAGCTCGGCGGCCAGTTCCAGCAGGGCGGCCGGTTCGCCTTCGCGCAGTTCCAGTTCCAGCTCGCAGATTTCTTCCTTCTGCTTGCCGGCGACCACGTGGCCAGCGCTAGCCAATAAGGCCTGCGCCAGTTTTTTGGACGCTTAAAACCCAAGGCCATACATGCACGACTCTAATTTGCTGC
>NZ_JBNNVU010000071.1:0-28381 GCF_050280705.1 Pseudomonas sp. NPDC089530
GGCGGCCCCGCCTTTTGGGCGCTGATGAGCTCCTCCACGTTACGGTTGTCGGGCGCCGGGTGGTGGGGAGATGCGGGGCAACCCCGGCATCCTCGGGGGTATGCGTGATCCTGTAGGAGCGAGGCTTGCCCGCGATGGGTTCAACCCGCTGTTACTGGATGTCTTCCGGCTTGACGATCACCCAGTTCTTGTCCGCCGTCACCGGCAGCCCTTCCTTGGCCTGGGCCGCGGCGTGCTTGGCCATCATGCCGTTGATCTGGGCCATGTACTTGTCCTTGCGGTTGACCCACAGGTGGATGCCGCCCTTGGCCACGTCGACACCATGGAACAACATGTAGCCGTCGCTGCTCGGAGTGTCGCCGCCCACCAGCACCGGTTTTTTCCACTCGTCGATGTAAGTCAGGATCGCCGCGTGCTTGCCGGCCATCCAGGTCGCCGGGGTCCACAGGTACGGGGTCAGCTCCAGGCCGAGGTTGGCCTTCTCGTCATACTTGCCGGCGGTGATCTGCTTGCGCGCGGTGGTCAGCTCGCCGGTCTTGCGGTCCTTGAGCAGGGTGGTCACGCCGATGACATTCTGCGGCTTGACGTTGTAGCCGTACTTCGGATCGGACGCGACCATGCGCACCAGCTCCTCGGAAGCGGCAGTCATCACGTAGACCTCGATGCCGTTCTCCATCAGCTTGTTGTACAGCTCGGCCTGGCCGGTGAAGACCTTCGGCGGGTTGACCTCGATGTCCTTGACCGTATCGCCGTCGTAGTAGGTGCTCTTGACCGGCTTGCCGGAGGCCATCAACTCGTCGACATAGCCCTTGAGTTCCTTGAGGGTGAAGCCGGAGAACACCTGCGCCACCCAGGGGTAGCAGACCATGTCGTCGACTTCGCAGAGGCGATAGTAGTAGCTGAAGAGACTTTCCTTGTGCTCGGCGGTGTCCTTGAACGGCATCAGCTTCAGGGACGGGTCGAGGGTCTCGCGGGTGATCAGGCCCTTGTTCTCCATGAACGGCAGCAGCGACTCTTCCAGGTCGTAGCGGTAACTGGTGTTGTCCATGTCGAACACCGCGAAGTTACCCTTGTTGGCATTGGCCGCGATCATCGCGTCCAGTTGCTTGGCCTGATCCGCGGGCCAGTGCTTCAAGTCGGTGGCGAAGGCCTGGCCGGCAAGGCCCAGGCAGAGTGCGGCAACCAGAAATTTCGGAGCGAGTTTCATCGGCGTTTTCTCCCTGATTGAAAGAGATCGACGCTAACAAATCGTTGTGACAATCCTCGCCTGTGGGCGACCGCCCGCGTCCTGATTCCGCCACCGACATGTGCCTGAGCGTCAGCGCCTTATTCCAAAAACGACAGTCTCAATGCGTTTTTGATATTAATTCATTAGATATCAAGCTGTTAGGCTTGCCGGTTCGCAATCGCCGCCACACGCGATTGGCACAAGTCATAGGGAGCCTCAATGAACCTGCCGCTGATCCTCAATCTGCTGGTGTTCCTGGCCTTGCTGCTGGGCCTGGCACAAACCCGTCACACCACCTGGAGCCTGGCCAAGAAGGTCCTGCTGGCGCTGGTGCTGGGCGTGGTCTTCGGCGTTGCCCTGCACAGCCTCTACGGTGCCGGCAACCCTGTCCTGAAAACCTCCATCGCCTGGTTCGACCTGGTGGGCAACGGTTATGTGCAACTGCTGCAGATGATCGTGATCCCGCTGGTGTTCGCCTCGATCCTCAGTGCCGTGGCGCGGCTGCACAACGCCTCGTCCCTGGGCAAGATCAGCTTCCTGACCATCGGCACCCTGCTGTTCACCACCGCCATCGCCGCGGTGATCGGCATCGCCCTGACCAACCTGTTCGGCCTGACCGCCGAAGGGCTGGTGGCCGGCACCCAGGAAATGGCGCGCCTGCAGGTGATCCAGAGCGATTACGCGGGCAAGGTGGCCGACCTGAATATTCCGCAGCTGCTGCTGTCGTTCATTCCGCAGAACCCCTTCGCCGACCTGGCCCGGGCCAAGCCGACCTCGATCATCAGCGTGGTGATCTTCGCCGCCTTCCTCGGCATCGCCGCCCTGCAGCTGCTCAAGGACGATGTGGAAAAAGGCCAGAAAGTGGTCAACGCCATCGACACCCTGCAAGCCTGGGTCACCCGCCTGGTGCGCCTGGTGATGAAACTGACCCCCTACGGCGTGCTGGCGCTGATGACCAAGGTGGTCGCCAGTTCCAACCTGCAGGACATCATCAAGCTCGGCAGTTTCGTGGTGGTGTCCTACATCGGCCTGGGCCTGATGTTCGTGGTCCATGGCCTGCTGGTGTCGCTGGCCGGGATCAACCCGCTGCGCTTCTTCCGCAAGGTCTGGCCGGTGCTGACCTTCGCCTTCACCAGCCGCTCCAGCGCCGCGACCATCCCGCTGAGCATCGAGGCGCAGACCAGCCGCCTGGGCATTCCGCAGTCCATCGCCAGCTTCGCCGCCTCGTTCGGCGCGACCATCGGCCAGAACGGCTGTGCCGGCCTGTACCCGGCGATGCTGGCGGTGATGGTCGCCCCGACCGTGGGCATCAACCCGCTGGACCCGCTGTGGATCGCGACCCTGGTGGCCATCGTGACCTTGAGTTCGGCCGGGGTGGCCGGGGTGGGCGGTGGTGCGACCTTCGCCGCGCTGATCGTGCTGCCGGCCATGGGCTTGCCGGTGTCCCTGGTGGCGCTGCTGATTTCGGTGGAGCCGCTGATCGACATGGGCCGTACCGCGCTGAACGTCAGCGGCTCGATGACCGCCGGGGCAATCACCAGCCAGATCATGCAGCAGACCGATAAAGAAAAGCTCGATGCCGATGAGCATGCGGAGTTGGCGCAGGCGTAAACGCTGCGACCTTTAGAAACCTATCGCGGGCAAGGACTGGGCGTCCCCCCTGCTCCTACAGATGAAGGTGTCTTCTGTAGGAGCGGAGCTTGCCCGCGATGCTTTTAACGCTTCTCCCAGACTTCGAAGCTGTAGGCCGGCTTGTCGCCTTCCGCCGGGTTCGGCACATCCGACACCAGCTTCCACTGATTCAGGTCGAACTCCGGGAACCACGCATCCCCTTCCGGGCTCAGCGCCACGCGGGTCAGGTACAGGCGATCGGCCTGCTCCAGCCCCTGCGCATACAGCTGCGCACCGCCGATCAGCATCAGCTCGCCAACGCCCTGCTCCAGCGCCCACTGCTCGGCCCGCGCCACCGCGGCTTCCAGCGACGGATACACCTCGGCGCCTTCCAGGCGCAGATCGGCCTGGCGGCTGACCACGATATTCAACCGGCCCGGCAATGGCCGGCCGAGGGAATCCCAGGTCTTGCGCCCCATGATGATCGGCTTGCCCAGGGTGGTGGCCTTGAAATATTTGAAGTCCCCCGGCAGGTGCCAGGGCATGCTGTTGTCGACGCCGATCACGCGGTTTTCACCGAGCGCCGCGATCAGGCTGAGGGGGAGAGATTTTTTCATGCCGGCGAGGATACCAGAGGCTTGGCGCCCCGCAACGTACCCCGACCAGCACCACAACAGTTATGCTCAGCGCTCATTCGAGTAACGGAATCACGCGTGACAGCCCTGACCCCACTGGAAAAACTCTGGCTCACCGAAGCCGTGCGCCTGCGCGAAGAACAGGCCGGCGCCCTGGAAGACCAGGAAGCCAATCGCCTGGCCCGTACCGCCGGCGGCGACCTGGCGAGCCGCATCCACTACCGCGCGCTGTGGCTGGCCGAACGCGACGGCCTGGCCGCGGCCCTGCGCCACTGGACTCAGGGCGCGCGCCTGGCGCTGTGGCTGCTGGCGCTGCTGGCCCTGGTCAGCGGCGCCGGCCTGGCCTTCGCCGCCCTGGGTAACGGGCAAGCCCCAGTCAATGTGTTCTGGGCCCTGGGCAGCCTGCTCGGCCTCAACCTGCTTCTGCTGCTGGGCTGGGCGCTGGGCCTGCTGTTCGCCGGCGAACAGGGCGCCAGCCTCGGCCGACTGTGGCTATGGCTCAGCGCCCGGCTCGCCCGCGACGCCAAGGCCGTGCAACTGGCCCCCGCCCTGCTGCTGTTGCTGCAACGGCGCAAACTCAATCGCTGGGCCGTCGGCACCCTGGTCAACGGCCTGTGGCTGCTGGCCCTGCTCAGTGCCGTGGCGATCCTGCTGATGCTGCTGATCACCCGGCGCTACGGCTTCTACTGGGAAAGCACCCTGCTCGGCGCCGATGCCTTCGTGGCGATGACCAATGCCCTCGCCGCCCTCCCCCGGGCCATAGGTTTCGGGGCGCCGACCGT
Source organism: Pseudomonas sp. NPDC089530 (assembly GCF_050280705.1). Taxonomy (NCBI): domain Bacteria; kingdom Pseudomonadati; phylum Pseudomonadota; class Gammaproteobacteria; order Pseudomonadales; family Pseudomonadaceae; genus Pseudomonas; species Pseudomonas sp. NPDC089530. The sequence continues at coordinate 4,257 of NZ_JBNNVU010000071.1, forward strand.
GGAAATGATTCACGCCAGCACCCGGGACGTCTACAACACCGAACTGGTTCGCCAGTCCTGGGCGGTCTGGCTGGTGGGGGCGCTGGTGATCTATGGCGTACTGCCGCGCCTGCTGCTGATGCTGCTTTGCCGCTGGCGCTGGAAGCACGGCCAGGCGCGCCTGCAACTGGACCTCAATCTCCCCGGCTACAGCCAGTTGCGTGAACGCCTGATGCCCAGCAGCGAACGCCTGGGAATCAACGACGCCGCGCCGGAACGGCTGCACCGCGTCGAAGGCGGCGTCAGCGCGCACGACAGCGATGGCGCCCTGCTGGTGGCCATCGAACTGGACGACCAGCGCCCCTGGCCGCCGCACTTGCCGGCCACGGTGAAAGACGCCGGCATCCTCGACAGCCGCGAGTCCCGGCACAAGCTGCTGGAACAGATGAGCCGCTTTCCACCGACGCGCCTGGCCATCGCCTGCGACCCGCGACGCTCGCCGGACCGCGGCAGCCTGGCGTTGATCGCCGAACTGGCGCGCAGCGCCAGCGCCACCCGGGTCTGGCTGTTGCAGGCGCCAACGGGCCAGGCCCTGGACGCCGAACGCCTGGGTGACTGGCATGTAGCGCTACAACAACTGGAGTTGCCGTTCGCCGATTGCGCGCCGCTGAACTGGCTGGAGACCGGGCATGACTGACACTCGCAAGCCGCCGCTGAAGCTGGCGGTGGTCGGCCACACCAACGTCGGCAAGACCTCCCTGCTGCGCACCCTGACCCGGGATGTCGGGTTCGGTGAGGTGTCTCATCGCCCCAGCACCACCCGCCATGTCGAGGGCGCGCGGCTGTCGGTGGAAGGCGAACCCTTGCTCGACCTGTACGACACCCCCGGCCTGGAAGACGCCATCGCCCTGCTCGACTACCTGGAACGCCTGGAACACCCCGGCGAGCGCCTGGATGGCCCGGCGCGCCTGGGGCGCTTTCTCGACGGCAGCGAGGCGCGCCAGCGTTTCGAACAGGAAGCCAAGGTGCTGCGCCAGCTGCTGGCCTCCGACGCCGGGCTGTATGTGATCGACGCCCGCGAGCCGGTGCTGGCCAAATACCGCGACGAGCTGGAAGTGCTGTCCAGTTGCGGCAAGCCGCTGCTGCCGGTGCTGAACTTCGTCAGCAGCGCCAACCACCGCGAACCGGACTGGCGCGAAGCCCTGGCCCGCCTGGGCCTGCACGCGCTGGTACGCTTCGACAGCGTGGCGCCGCCGGAGGACGGCGAGCGCCGGCTGTATGAAAGCCTGGCCTTGCTTCTGGAAAGCTCGCGGCCGCAACTGGAGCGGCTGATCGCCGATCAGCAGGCGCAACGCGCGGCCCGCCGGCAAAGCGCCGCGCGGCTGATCGCCGAACTGTTGATCGACTGCGCCGCCTGCCGGCGCAGCGTGGTCAGCGAGGTCGAGCAGGAGCGGCAAGCCATCGGCGAGCTGCGCAAGGCCGTGCGTCAACGGGAGCAGCGCTGCGTCGAGGCGCTGCTCAAGCTCTACGCGTTCCGCCCGCAGGACGCTGCCGCCAGCGATCTGCCACTGCTCGACGAGCGCTGGGGCGATGACCTGTTCAACCCGGAAACCCTCAAGCAGCTTGGAGTGCGGGTCGGCGGCGGGATTGCCGCCGGCGCGGCGGCCGGGGCGGGCGTCGACCTGCTGGTGGGCGGTCTGACCCTGGGCGCGGCGGCCCTGGCCGGGGCCATCGCCGGCGGTGCACTGCAAACTGCCCGCAGCTACGGCGGCCGTCTGCTGGGCAAGCTCAAGGGCCAGCGCGAGCTGACCGTGGACGACAGCGTGCTGCGCCTCCTGGCCTTGCGCCAACGGCAGCTGGTGCAGGCGCTGGACGCGCGGGGTCATGCGGCGCTGAGCAGCATTCAGCTGGCCACGCCCCAGGACCAGAGTTGGCGCGAAGGCAAGCTGCCGGAGGCCCTGACCAAGGCCCGGGCCCATCCGCAGTGGTCGTCGCTCAACCCTGGGGCGCGCCTGAGCCAGGCCGAGCGCCAGGAGCAGATCGAGGCGTTGGCGCAGAAGCTGGTGGTCGAGGAGTAGATCAGCGTCGCTCTGACGGACGTCATCGCGGGCCCAGGCACCGCAGAACCCGGATCAGGCAGCCAACAGCCGCGCCGCCTTGTCCTTGAGCACCTGCAAATCCATCACCGGCACCCACAGCTCCTTGGCCTGTTCGTCCCAGTGGCGCAGGCGCAGGCTGACCGCGCATAGCGGGTCCTGCTCGAAGGCCCGGGCCTCCTCGGCACTCATCGCCCCGCCCTGATATTCCAGGGTGCGCCGGCTGGCCTCGCTCAGGCGCTGGTAGTACGCCGGTTCCTTGAAGGTCAGGTAACGCTTGGCCTGCACATGAGATTCCACCAGCCGCGCCAGGCGCTCGCTGAAGCCGGCGCGGCGCAGGTAGTCCGCCCCCAGCCGCTCATGGCTGACCACGCCGAAACCACCCATGTTCTCGCCATCCTGTCCGCAGATATGCCCGATATCGTGGAAGAACGCCGCCAACACCACCTCGTCGTCGAAGCCCTCGGCCATGGCCAGCTGCGCAGCCTGGGACATGTGCTCGATCTGCGACACCGGCTCGCCGATGTAGTCGCTGTCGCCAAAACGTTCGTACAGGCCGAACACCTCGGCGATCCGCTGTTCAGGCCCCATCAGGCTTCCTCCAGTAAGCGGGCGATATTGCCCTCGGCCATGGCCGGACCGACGCTCATGCCCACCCCGGTATGCATCAGCGCCACGCTGACCCCGGCGGCCGGCTGCAGGAACGAGAACGGCCCCGGCCCGCGGGCGCCATACACGCCCTGCCAGCGCTCCACCACCCGCACCTTGCAGCCCAGGGTGTGCTCGGCCAGCTCGAGCATCCAGTCGTCCACCTGCTCGGCATTGAACGGCGACGGATCGCTGCCGTAATGGTGGGAGTCGCCGATGATCAGCTCGCCATAGGGGGTCGGGCTGATCAGCAGGTGGATGCCGTTCTCATGCAGGTGCGGCGTGTGCCGCAGGATCTGTGCCTGCACCGCCGCCGCTTCGGGCAGGTCGGAGAAGGCGCCGTAGTGCACGCAGCTCAGGCCGGTGAGCAGCGCGTGCTGCAGGTCCAGTTGCACTTCGGGGCGGGCGCGGAGCATTTGCAGGCGACAGACCTGCGGCGCTAGGGCGGCAATCGGCTCGGCCAGCAGGGTCTGGTAGTCATGCCCGGAGCAGACCAGGATCTGCGTCGCGCTAAAGCTGCCGGCGGTGCTGTGCAGTTGGCCGGGCTCGATGTCGCGCACCAGGGTGGAAAAATGGAACTCCACCCCGAGGTCGCGGCGCAGGAAGTCGATCAGCATCGGGATGGCCTCCCGGGAATACAGCTGCTGGTCGTCCAGGCCATGCAACGCCGCGCGGTGATGGCGGAAGCGGCCGCCGTACAGGTCGTTCAAGGCCGCGCCGCGCAGCAGTTCGACGCGGTAGCCGTGCTCCCGGGCGCGGCCGGCGCAGAAGGCCTGCAGCAAGTGCTCTTCGGCTTCGGTGCGGGCGAACAGGTAGGAACCGTTGCGCTTGAGCGGCAAGCCGGCAAGCCTTGACCAGTCGCCCCAGATGCCGCGGCTGGCCCGGGCCAGGTCGAGCATCACCCCGGGCGGCTGGCCGGTCACCAGGGCCTGGCCGAAATTGCGCACCGACGCACCCAGGGGCGTGGCGCTGCGCTCGAAAACCCGGACCCGCAGGCCGCGTTTGGCGGCGGCATAGGCATGGGACAGCCCAAGAATGCCGGCGCCGACGATCAGCAGGTCGTTGTGGTTGCTCATGGGTGGATTCCTTGAAAGATGACCTCTGCGAGGTCAAATCGCGGGCAAGCCTCGCTCCTACAGAAGCGTCCGTATAAGCGAGGCCGATCCGCGATAGGGTCTGTCGATTACTTGGCGGCGACCTTCTCGGACTTGCCGTCGTAACGCTTGCGCCATTCGGCCAGGATCTCGTCGCGGTTCTTCGAGGCCCAGGCGAAGTCGTTCTTGATCAGGCGCTGTTCGTAGTCGGCCGGCAGTTCGGTCTGCGGCTTGGCGATGCCCGACTGGGCCAGGACCGCGAAGTTTTCCTTGTACAGCTCCATGGCCGCCGGGCTGGCGGAGAAGTCGGCGAGCTTCTTCGCCGCCTCTTCATGGGGGGTGCCCTTGATCACCGCGGTGGCTTCGATTTCCCAGCCCAGGCCTTCCTTGGGCAGCACGATGTCCAGCGGCGCGCCCTGGCGCTTGAGCTGCACGGCCGGGTATTCGAAGGAGATGCCGATCGGGAATTCGCCCGCCGCCGCCAGCTTGCACGGTTTGGAACCGGAGTGGACGTACTGGCCGATGTTCTGGTGCAAATCGTCCATGTACTGCCAGCCCTGCTTCTCGCCGAAGGTCTGCAGCCAGGCGCTGACGTCGAGGAAACCGGTGCCGGACGACGCCGGGTTCGGCATGACGATCTTGCCCTTGTACTCAGGCTTGGTCAGGTCCTGCCAGCTCACCGGCTTGGTCAGGCCCTGCTTTTCGGCTTCGACGCTGTTGAAGCAGATGGTCGCGGCCCACACGTCCATGCCGACCCAGGCTGGCGGGTTGGCGGCGTCGCGGTAGTTGCCGCCGATCTTGTCCAGATCCTTCGGCGCGTAGCTTTGCAGCATGCCTTGCTGGTCGAGGATCGCCAGGCTGGAGGCGGCCAGGCCCCACACCGCGTCCGCCTGCGGCCGGGCTTTTTCCGCCAGCAGCTTGGCGGTGATGATCCCGGTGGAGTCGCGCACCCATTTGATTTCCACGTCCGGGTTGGCGGCTTCGAAGGCCTGCTTGTAGCTCTTGAGCTGCTCGGCTTCCAGGGCGGTATAGACCGTCAGTTCGGTCTTCGCGGCAAAGGCGTTCATGCTGAAAGCAGTGAGGACAGCAGCGGCAACAGCCAGGGGCTTGAACATGGTGCGGTTCCTTTTCTGGGGTGGAAGTGCGGGTTGGACAGATTCAGTGACCGGGCGCGCTCTGCCGCCAGGCCTGGGAGCGGCGCAGCAAGCCGCGCGAAGCCCAGGCCAGGAGCAGGGACACGCCCGCCGAGGTAAAGAGGATCAGGGTCGACATGGCGGCCGCGCCGCCGACGTTGCCGGCGTCGTCCATGTTCAGCACTGCCACCGCCGCGAGGATGGTGTCGGGGCTGTAGAGGAAGATCGCCGCCGAGACGGTGGTCATGGCCGAGACGAACAGATAGCGCACGATGTCCAGTAGCGCCGGCAGGCAGATCGGCACCGTGACCCGCAGGTAATGACGGTACAGCGGCGCCTTGAGCGACAGCGCGGCGGCCTCGAACTCGGCGTCGAGCTGGCGCAGGGCGGTGGTGGCGGTCATCTGTGCGGTGGTCAGGTAGTGGGCGATGGTGCACACCACCAGCAGGGTCATGCTGCCGTAGAACACATGCAGTGGATTGCCGCCGAGGTTGAAGAAGAAGACATAGCCCAGGCCCAGCACCAGGCCCGGCACCGCCATCGGCACGAAGCTGAGCATGCGCAGCGCCAGGTTGAGGCCGCGCTGGGAGCGGGTCTTCTCCATCAGGTAGGCGCCGGTGAAGATCAGCGCGCTGCCGATCAGCGCCGTGCACAGGGCCATGGTCAGGCTGTTGCGGTAGGCCAGCCAGCCGCCACCGGCGGTGTCGTTGAACTGATAGTGGTTGAGCGACAGCGACAGGTTGTAGGGCCAGAACTTCACCAGCGACGAGAACACCGCCATGCCGAACACCAGCAGCAGCGCCGCGCAGATCAGCAGCACGATCGCCAGGTAACAGCCGTCTCTTACGCGAGAGGGTGCCGGTTTGAAGACCTGGGCCCGGCCGCTCATGGAGTCGCCATGGCGCCGGCGCAGCCAGGCGTCGACGCCGAAGCTGAACAGCGCCGGCAGCAACAGCACCATGCCGATCAGGGCGCCACGGCCGAACTGCTGCTGGCCGACCACCGCCTTGTAGGCCTCCAGCGCCAGCACCTGATAGTCGCCACCGACCACTACCGGCACGCCGAAATCGGTGATGGTCAGGGTGAACACCAGGCAGAACGCGGCAAACACTGCCTGGCGAGTGGCCGGCCACGTGATGCTGCGAAAGGCCTTGGCCGGGCTCGCGCCCATGCTCGAGGCGGCGTCGAACAGCCGCGCATCGGCCAGGGACAGGGCCGACAGCAGGATCATCAAGGCGTGGGGAAAGGTGTAGATCACCTCGCCAAGGACGATGCCCCAGAAGCCATAGATGTTGTCCGAGAGCAGGCCACGGAGCAGGCCCTGGTTGCCGAACAGATAGACCAGGGCAATGCCCGGCAGCATCGACGGCGCCATCAACGGCAGCAGGGACATGCCGCGCCAGATGGCCTTGCCGGGAATCAGGGTGCGTTGCAGGGCATAGGCGAACAGGTACGCCAGCGGTACCACGATGGCGGCGACGCTGAGGGAGACTTTCAGGCTGTTGCCCAGCAGCCAGTGGAAGTTGGCGCTGGTCAGCAGCTCCCGGGCGGCGGTCAGGCCACCGCCCTGCCCGGCTTCGCCACTGAAGCCGCGCCAGAAGATCGCCAGCAACGGCAGCAGCACCGCCAATCCCAGCAGCACAAGCAGCAGCAGTTTGCCGCCGAGCACGAAAATACGGTCGCCGATTTCCGCCCGGGCCACTTGGCGCGCCCGTTTCGCGGGTAGCGGCAGGCTCAGTTCAACGGCCATCTCAGGCAAACACCTGCAGGCTGCGCGGCGGCAGGGCGACCCAGATGTCCTGGGCCCCCAGACGCGGCATGGCTTCCGGGGCCAGCTCGGCCAGCAGCGGATGGCCGGGCAGCTCGTTGAGTTCGAAGCTCATGCGGCAACGGTTGCCGAGGAAGGTGATTTCCCGGACCTTGGCCGGGAACAGGTTTTCCTCGTGCACCGGCGGGTTGACGCTGATCGCCTCCGGGCGGCAGAACAAGCGGCCCGACGCAGCCGTGCCGGAGTCGGCCGCCAGCCGCACATTCATCCCGCCGACCTGGGCGTGGCTGTCGCTGCTGCGGCGGAACGGCAGCCAGTTGCCCTGGCCGACGAACTCGGCAACGAACGGGGTGGCCGGACGATCGTAGATTTCCTGGGGCGTGGCGTACTGCTCGACCTTGCCGTTATTCATCACGGCGATGCGGTCGGCCATCAGCATGGCCTCGTCCTGGTTGTGGGTGACCATCAGGGTGGTGATGCCCAGGCGCCGCTGCAACTGGCGCAACTCAGTGCACAGATGCTCACGGACCCGAGCATCCAGGGCCGACATCGGTTCGTCGAGCAACAGCAGCGACGGCGCCGGGGCCAGGGCCCGCGCCAGGGCCACCCGCTGCTGCTGGCCGCCCGACAGCTGGCCGGGGTATTTCTTTTCGCTGCCGGTCAGGCCCACCAGCTCCAGCATCTGCGCCACGCGCTGGCGCACTTCGTCGCGGCCGCTGCCGGCCAGGCCATAGGCGATGTTGGCTTCGACACTGAGGTTGGGGAACAGCGCATAGGACTGGAACAGGATGCCGTAATCCCGGGCCTGGGGCGCCAGGTGCGAGACGTCGCGGCTGCCCAGGTACAACTCGCCCTGGTCCTGGCGCTCGAGGCCGGCGATGCAGCGCAGCAAGGTGGTCTTGCCGCACCCCGACGGGCCCAGCAGGCACACCAGCTCGCCGGCCGCCACATCCAGGGAGACGTTATCCAGCGCGGTGAAAGCGCCAAAGCGTTTCTGCATCCCGCGCACCCGCATGGGCGCGCCGGGGTTGCTCAGGGCAGTTGCGATCGGGTGGTTCATGGACGGGCCTCATCAAGCAGATGCAGGCCATCCTAGGGAACGAATGCGTAGTTACTGTGGCAATGAAGCAAAAGCTGCCGATAGTGGTATTGGCGGATTTGGGTTGCATGCCGAGCTGGCCGTACCGACGCCATCGCGGGCAAGCCTCGCTCCTACACAAGCCAACGCATCTGTCGTCTGTAGCAGCGAGGCTTGCCCGCGATCACCTGCGCAGCAGGTGGCTGTTCAGGCCGGCGCCATTTCCTGGGCCAGGCCGAGGAAGGCCGCCGGCAGGCGCGCGCCCTTGCGTTCCTTGAGGCAGTACAGGTACTCGGCGATCTGTGGCGCATTCTCGATGGTCAGCACCCGCAACTGCGGATCGTGGGGCACTTCCTGGCGGGCGATGATGCTGATGCCGATATTGCGCAGCACCGCTTCGCGGATCGATTCGCGGCTGCCGATTTCCAGCAGCGGCCCGAAGCCGACCCGGGCACTGTCGAGCAGCTCCTCGGTCAGGCGCCGGGTGGTGGAGCCCGGTTCGCGCATCAGCAGGGTATGCCCGGCCAGGGCGCTCAGCGGCACGTGATCGAGGGCGGCCAGGGGATGATTGCGGTGCACCGCCAGCACCAGCGGGTCACTGCCGAGGACCCGGCGGACCAGCCGCGAATCCTCGAGCAACTGCGACGAGGCGGCGATGTCGACCCGGTACTCCTCCAGCGACTCCAGCACCTGCTGGGAGTTGCCGATCTCCACCGATACCTCCACCTGGGGCAGGCGCTCGCGAAAGGTCTTCACCAGATCGAGGATGTAATACGGCGCGGTGGCGGCAATCCGCAGGATGCCCTGCAACTGGCCGCTGTTACGCAGGAAAAACTCGATATCGGCTTCCTGCTGCAGCAACGCCTTGACCATCGGCAGCAGCCGGGCGCCCTCCTCGCTGACACTCAGGCGCCGGCCGCCACGATAGAACAGCTCGACGGCGTACTGGCTTTCCAGATGGCGAATCTGGGTGGTCACCGTGGGCTGGCTCAGGCCGAGCTTTTTCGCCGCCTGGGTGATGCTGCCCAGGCGGGCCACCATGTAAAACGCCTTCAGCTCGGCACTCAGCACTACCGCCTCTCATCCTCTATTTGCGCAACAGGCGCAAACCGTTGAACACCACCAACAGACTGACGCCCATGTCGGCGAACACGGCCATCCACATGGTGGCCAACCCGGCGAAGGTTACCCCAAGAAAGATCGCCTTGATGACCAGGGCCAGGGCGATATTTTGCACGAGGATGCTCGAGGTCTGGCGCGACAGCCGGACAAACGCCGGGATCTTGCGCAGATCGTCGTCCATCAGCGCGACATCGGCGGTTTCGATGGCGGTATCGGTGCCCGCCGCGGCCATGGCGAAACCGATCTCCGCGCGGGCCAGGGCCGGGGCGTCGTTGATGCCGTCACCGACCATGCCGACCCGATGCTCCCGGGCATACAGGTCTTCGATGGCCTGCAGCTTGTCGGTGGGCAACAGGTCGCCGCGGGCCTGATCGATCCCCACCTGGGCGGCAATGGCCTCGGCGGTGTGCGGGTTGTCGCCAGTCAGCATCAGGGTCTTGATCCCCAGCTCATGCAGTTGCCGGATCGCCTCGCGGCTGGACTCCTTGACCGTATCCGCCACGGCGAACAGGGCCAGGGGGCCGGCGCTGTCGAGCAACAGCACCACAGTCTTGCCCTGCCGCTCCAGGGCGAACAGCTTCTCTTCCAGGGCCGGCGAGCACAGCCTCAACTCCTCCACCAGGCGGTGGTTGCCCAAGTGGTAGAGCTGACCGTCGATTTCCCCACGCACCCCACGGCCAGCCAGGGCCTCGAAGTTATCCACAGGGCGCAGGCTCAGCTGCTTATCCACAGCCGCGTTGGCGATGGCCAGGGATACCGGGTGGTCCGAACGGGCCGCCAGGCTGGCAGCAATGGCCGGGGCGCTGTCGTCCGCCAGCGGGTCGAGGGACAGGAAGTCGGTCTGTACCGGCTTGCCGTGGGTGATGGTGCCGGTCTTGTCCAGGGCCAGGTAGTCGAGCTTGTGACCGCCCTCCAGGTACACCCCGCCCTTGATCAGGATGCCTTTGCGCGCCGCCGCGGCCAGGCCGCTGACGATGGTCACCGGGGTGGAAATCACCAGGGCGCACGGGCAGGCCACCACCAGCAGCACCAGGGCGCGGTAGATCCAGTCGAACCAGGCGGCACCCATGAACAGCGGCGGAATCACCGCCACGGCCAGGGCGAAGGCGAACACCGCAGGCGTATAGACTTTCGAGAAGCTGTCGACGAAACGCTGGGTCGGAGCGCGCGCGCCCTGGGCCTGTTCCACGGCATGGATGATCCGCGCCAGGGTCGAGTTGTTGGCTGCTGCGGTCACCCGGTACTCCAGGGAGCCGGCCTGGTTGATGGTGCCGGCGAACACCCTGTCGCCCACGGTCTTTTCCACCGGCAGGCTTTCGCCGGTGATCGGTGCCTGGTCGATGGTCGAACTGCCCGCCGTGACCTCGCCGTCCAGGCCGATGCGCTCGCCGGGACGCACCCGCACCAGCGCGCCGAGTTCGACGTTTTTGGCTTCCTGTTCGCGCCAGCTGCCGTCCGCATCCTGCACCGTGACCTTTTCCGGGGTCATCTGCATCAGGCCGCTGATGGCGTTGCGCGCGCGGTCCAGGGACTTGGCTTCGATCAACTCGGCCACGGTGAACAGGAACATCACCATGGCCGCCTCCGGCCACTGGCCGATCAGCACGGCGCCGGTCACGGCGATGCTCATCAGCGCGTTGATGTTCAGGTTGAGGTTCTTCAGGGCGATCCAGCCCTTCTTGTAGGTGCCCAGGCCGCCGCTGAGGATCGACACCAGGGCGAGCACCGCCACCGCCCAGGTCGGCGCGGCGCTGGTGAAGTGCACCACTTCCGCGGCCAGCGCAGTGACGCCGGACAGCGCCAGCGGCCACCAGTGCTTTTTCGCCGGAGCCGCGGCCGGGGCCTGCGAGGCACCGTCCAGGCCGATAGGTTCGGCCTCCATGCCCAGGGACTTGATCGCGGCGATGATCGGCGCGGTATCCGCCAGGTCGTGGGTCACGCCCAGCACCCGGTTGATCAGGTTGAACTCCAGTTGCTGCACACCCGCCAGCTTGCCCAGCTTGTTCTGGATCAGCGTCTGCTCGGTCGGGCAGTCCATGGCGTCGATGCGGAAACTGCTCAGGCGCGCATTGGCGCTCGTCGCCGTGCTGAGTTTGATCAGCGACGGCGCGGCGGCGGACGAACAGCAGGAGCCGCCGTGGCTGGCATGATCGTGGGTTTTGACCAACTGCAGCTTGGCGCCATGGTCATGGCTATGATCGTGACCGTGGTCATGGCTATGACTGTGCTCGTGGCCATGATCGTGGCTATGGCTATGACCGTGGTCGTGGTCGTGGTCGGCATGCTTGTGCTTGGACTTAGCGCCGGGCTTGCCGTGGGTGTGCAGGGAATCGCTCATGGGATCGCTTCCAAAAAGGTGCCTGTTGCCAAGTGAACACCCTGTAGCCACTATAGGGTCAAGCACCCTCTCGGAGATTGTCGCGATGAAAATTGGCGAACTGGCGAAACTGACCGACTGCCAGGTGGAAACCATCCGTTACTACGAACGCGAAGGCCTGCTGCCGGAACCCGCCCGCAGCGAAGGCAATTACCGCCTGTACACCCAGGCCCATACCGAGCGCCTGACCTTCATCCGCAACTGCCGCAGCCTGGACATGACCCTCGAGGAAATCCGCAGCCTGCTGAACCTGCGCGACAGCCCGCAAGACCAGTGCCAGAGCGTGAACGCGCTGATCGACGAGCATATCCACCACGTCAAGGCGCGGATCGACGGCTTGCTGGCCTTGCAGGCACAGCTGGTCGACCTGCGCCATCGCTGCAGCGAAGGGCCGGACCTGGATCAGTGCGGGATTTTGCAGAGCCTGGAAGTCAGCGGCTCGGTGGCCCCCAGCGAGACCGGGGATTCACACGTGGGCCGCAGTCACGGCCACTAGAAACGACATCGCGGGCAAACCTCGCTCCTACCGTGCGTAGGAGCGAGGCTTGCCCGCGATCATTGCGCCCTAAGGCTTTGGTCAAACCGCCATCGGCGCGGTCATCGGCGCGTGGTGCTGGTAGCCTTCCAGCGAGAAGTCGCTCGGCTCGACCTTTTCCAGCCACTCCGGCTCATACACGCCAGTCTTGGCGAACTCCGGCACGCGATCGGAAATCACCAGTTTCGGCATCGGGAACGGCTCGCGCTTGAGCTGTTCGTTGAGCATGTCCAGGTGGTTCTCGTAGACGTGGGCATCGCCGATGAAATAGGTGAACCAACGCGGGGTGTAGCCGGTCAGGCGCCCGATCAGGCTCAGCAGCGCGGCGCCCTCGGTGAGGTTGAACGGCGTGCCCAGGCCCAGGTCGTTGGAACGGATGTAGAGGGTCAGGGAGATTTCCCGGGTCTCCACGTTCGGGTGGAACTGGTACAGCAGATGGCACGGCGGCAGGGCCATTTCATCCAGCTGGGCGCAGTTCCAGCCGTGGAACAGGATGCGGCGGCTGCCCGGGTCCTTGATGATGGTGTCCACGCACTGGCGCACCTGGTCGATGGCCTTGTACAGCACCACATAGGCCTGGCCGTTTTCCTCGCCTTCGGCGATCTGCCGGTAGCCCTGGCCCAGGGTCTGCTCGATGGCGGCCGGGTTGCTCAGGGGGATCTGCTTGTACGCCGGCCACTTGCGCCATTGCACGCCGTAGATCTCCCCCAGGTCGTCCTCGCCCTGGCGGAACGGGTTGGCCAGCCACTGGGCGTTTTCGTTGGCGTTCTGGTCCCAGACCTTGCAGCCCAGGGCGCGGAACTCGGCGGCGTTGTTCACCCCGCGCAGGAATCCGCACATCTCGCCGATGGCCGACTTGAAGGCCATCTTGCGGGTGGTGATCGCCGGGAAACCGTCTTTCAGGTCGTAACGCAGCATCGCGCCGGGGAAGCTGATGGTGTTCACACCGGTGCGGTTGGCCTGCTTGGTGCCGTTCTTGATGACGTGGGCGACCAGATCGAGATATTGCTTCATGTATTACCTGTGTCCTTGAAGGCAGGGCTCGCGCCCTGCGTTCCGAATTAGAGCGCGGCGTCTTTCGCCGCCGGTGCCGCTGGAGCGCGATGGTAGGCCAGCCAGATCAGGAACAGGCCGCCGACGATCATCGGCACGCACAGCACCTGGCCCATGGTCAGCCAGTTCCACGCCAGATAGCCCAGCTGCGCATCCGGCACCCGGACGAACTCGACGATAAAGCGGAAAATGCCGTAAAACAGGGCGAACATCCCGGAAACCGCCATGGTTGGGCGGGGTTTGCGCGAGAACAGCCAGAGGATGAGGAACAGCGCCACGCCTTCCAGGGCGAACTGATACAGCTGCGAAGGATGGCGCGGCAACTGGGCCGGATCGCTGAACGGCGGGAAGATCATCGCCCAGGGCAGGTCGGTCGGTTTGCCCCACAGCTCGGCGTTGATGAAGTTGCCGATACGCCCGGCGCCCAGGCCGATCGGCACCATCGGCGCGACGAAGTCCATCAGCTGGAAGAACGACTTGTTGTTGCGCTTGCCGAACCACAAGGCCGCCAGCATCACCCCGATGAAGCCGCCGTGGAACGACATGCCGCCCTTCCAGACTTCGAAGATCAGCATCGGGTTGGCCAGGTAGGCGCTCAGGTCGTAGAACAGCACATAGCCCAGGCGCCCGCCGACAATGACCCCCATCGACATCCAGAACACCATGTCGGAGAGCTTCTCCTTGGTCCAGGTCGGGTCGAAGCGGCTCAACCGGCGCGACGCCAGCAGCCAGGCGCCACCGATGCCGATCAGGTACATCAGGCCGTACCAGTGAATTTTCAGCGGACCGATGGCCAGGGCCACCGGGTCGATCTGCGGGTAAGGCAGCATTGCGACTCCTCGTTAGCGTGAAACTCGATATGCGCCGGGACCATGCCACGGGCGGATTAAGCCAGGATTGCGCAACCTGTCAGAGCAGGAACGTCAGGCCGACCACAAACAGCAGGGCGGCGAACAAGCGCTTCAACAGACGCGGCGACAGGCGATGGGCCAGGCGCGCGCCGAACCGGGCAAAGACCATGCTGGTGAGGGCGATCCCCAACAGCGCCGGCAAATACACAAAACCCAGACTATGAGCCGGTAGCAGCGGATCATGCCAGCCCAGAATCATGAAACTTATGGCACTGGCCACGGCGATCGGCAAACCGCAGGCCGAGGACGTGGCCACCGCCTGCTGCATCGGCACGCTGCGCCAGGTCAGGAACGGCACGGTCAACGAGCCGCCGCCGATGCCGAAAATCGCCGAAGCCCAGCCGATCACACTGCCGGCCAGGGTCAGCCCGAACTTGCCGGGAACCTCCCGGCTGGCCTTGGGGCGCAGCTCCAGGGCCATCTGCAGCGCAACCACCAGGGCGAAGACGCCGATGATTTTCTGCAGGTTCGGCCCGGAGATGGCCTCGGCCGTCAGGGCCCCGACCCCGGCGCCCAACAGGATGCCCAGGGTCATCCAGGCAAAGATCGGCCAGCGTACCGCGCCTTTGCGCTGGTGCTCGCGAACCGCGTTGACCGAGGTGAAGATGATGGTCGCCAGCGATGTACCGACCGCCAGGTGGGTCAGGATCGACGGATCGAAACCCTGCAGCGTGAAGCTGAACACCAGTACGGGAACGATGATGATGCCGCCACCCACGCCGAACAGCCCGGCCAATATGCCTGCGCAGGCACCCAGCAGCAGATAGAGCAGAAATTCCATGTAGGCATCCCGAAAAGAGAGCGGCATGGTAACGGAAGCATGGCCTCAGGCTCCACTGGATGGCGATGGATACCCGGCCGGTCTGTGCGTAAAGTGGGCAAAAAACACCAAAGAGACCACCTGATGTGCCTGATCGTGTTCGCCTGGCGGCCGGGCCACGCCCTGCCCCTGATCGTCGCGGCCAACCGTGACGAGTTCTACGCCCGCCCCAGCCTGCCGCTGGCGCAATGGCCCGAAGCCCCCGACATCTATGCCGGGCGCGACCTGGAAGCCGGTGGCACCTGGCTCGGCGTCGGCGCCGACGGGCGTTTCGCCGCCCTGACCAATATCCGCAATCCCCACCAACCGCCCGCCCGGCGCTCTCGGGGCGAGCTGGTGGCACGTTTTCTCAGCACGAAAGCCTCGATAGACGACTATTTGGCCGACGTTGTCGGCCGATCGCTGGAATACGCCGGTTTCAACCTGCTGATCGGTACTCGCGATCAACTCTGGCACTACAACGCCCTGGAGCGCGAGCCGCAGCAACTGGGCAGCGGCGTCTACGGCCTGTCGAATGCCGGGCTCGATACCCCCTGGCCCAAGTTGCTCAAGGCCCGGGCCGCCTTGCAGGAAGTACTGGACGACCCGCAGCCCCAGGCCTTGCTGGCGCTGCTCGGCGATAACCAGACCGCGCCGTTCGCCGACCTGCCCGACACCGGGGTCGGCCTGGCCACCGAGAGCCTGCTGTCGAGCGTGTTTATCGCCAGCCCCAGTTATGGCACGCGGGCCAGCACGGCGCTGATCGTCAGGGCCGATGGTTCGCGGCATATGGTCGAGCGTAGCTTCGGGCCCTATGGCGGGCATCTGGGAGAGGTGGAGCTGAGGGTTTGAGGCTCGCTCCCGGAGGAGCGAGCTGGCTCGCGATGGCTGTTACAGAGTCTTGGCCGACGCCGGATTGATCATCCGCGCCAGGCCCAGGCTCTTCAGCGCCAGGTGCAGCGAACTGTGGATAACTTGCGGGTTGTCGATGGTCATCAGCTCGGCCAGCAGTTCCTTGGCCTTGCTGAGATTGATCTGACGCAGCATCCACTTCACTTTCGGCAGGTTGGTGGCGTTCATCGACAGGCTGTCGAAACCCATCGCCATCAGCAGCACCGCCGCCGCCGGATCGCCGGCCATTTCCCCGCAGATGCTCACAGGCTTGCCTTCGGCATGGGCGTCGCGCACCACGGTCTGCAAGGCTTGCAGCACCGCCGGGTGCAGGTAGTCGTAGAGGTCCGCCACCCGCGGGTTGTTGCGGTCCACGGCCAGCAGGTACTGGGTCAGGTCGTTGGAGCCGACCGACAGGAAATCCACCTGGCGCGCCAGTTCCTTGGTCTGGTACACGGCGGCAGGAATCTCGATCATCACCCCGACCGGCGGCATCGGCACGTCGGTGCCTTCGTCGCGTACCTCGCCCCAGGCGCGGTGGATCAGGTGCAGGGCTTCTTCCAGCTCATGGGTGCCGGAGATCATCGGCAGGAGAATGCGCAGGTTGTTCAGGCCTTCGCTGGCCTTGAGCATGGCGCGGGTCTGGACGAGGAAAATCTCGGGGTGGTCGAGGGTGACGCGAATGCCGCGCCAGCCGAGGAAGGGGTTGTCTTCCTTGATCGGGAAATACGACAGTGACTTGTCGCCGCCCACGTCCAGGCTGCGCATCGTCACCGGTTGCGGATGGAAGGCCGACAGTTGCTCGCGATAGATCGCCAGCTGCTCCTTCTCGCTCGGAAAACGTTGGTTGATCATGAACGGCACTTCGGTGCGGTACAGGCCCACGCCTTCGGCGCCACGCTTCTGCGCCCGCGCCACATCCGCCAGCAGGCCGGTGTTGACCCACAGCGGCATGCGGTGGCCGTCCAGGGTCACGCACGGCTGGTCGCGCAGCGCATCCAGGCCCAGGGCCAGTTGCTTCTCTTCCTCGACCACGTCGGCGAACTGCTTGCGCAGCACGTCGCTAGGGTTGGTGTAGACCTCGCCGTGGTAGCCGTCGACGATCATGTCGATGCCGTCGACCTTGGAGTACGGCAGGTCGACCAGGCCCATCACCGTCGGGATGCCCATGGCCCGCGCCAGGATCGCCACGTGGGAGTTGCCCGAACCCAGGACCGACACCAGGCCGGCCAGCTTGCCTTCCGGCACCTCGCCGAGCATGGCCGGCGTCAGCTCTTCGCTGACCAGGATGGTGTTGTCGGGGTAGACCAGGGTCTGCTGGCGCTCTTCCTGCAGATACGCCAGCAGGCGGCGGCCCAGGTCCTTGACGTCCGAGGCCCGCTCGCGCAGGTAGGCGTCGTCCATCAGTTCGAAACGGCTGACGTGATCGGCGACCACCTGGCGCAACGCGCCCTGGGCCCATTGGCCGGTCTTGATCACGGTGGTCACTTCGCTGCCCAGGGAGGCATCGTCGAGCATCATCAGGTAGACGTCGAACAGCGCTCGTTCTTCGGGGCGCAGCTGGGTGGCGAGTTTTTCCGAGAGCGTGCGCATGTCGGCGCGCACGCCTTCGATGGCGGTCTTGAACAGCGCCAGCTCGGCGTCGATGTCGCTGATGCTCTTGTCAGGCACCACATCCAGGTCGGCCGGCGGCAGCATGACCACCGCGGTCCCCACCGCCGCGCCTGGCGAACCGGGCACGCCGACGAACTTGGCTTCCTGGATGCCCTTGCCCTGGCGACCCAGGCCCCGGATCGAACCGGTGGCTTCGGCATGGGCGATAACGCCTGCCAGCTGGGCGCTCATGGTCACCAGGAAGGCTTCTTCGCCTTCGTCGAACTGCCGGCGCTCCTTTTGCTGGATCACCAGGACGCCGACGACCCGCCGGTGGTGGATGATTGGCCTGCTCGGGGACATGGATGGGCCTCATGTCGGGTGCGATGGATGAGGCGCTTTTCTAGCATGGGCGCAGGATGCGTTGGTTGTGATCTTGCACGTTTCAGGATTAGTGAAGAGCGGAGTAAGGGCGTCGCATCAGCCGCCGATTTCGTCGATGAGCTCGTCCAGGAAGCGTTTCAGTCGGGCATGGCGCACCTGTGCCAGACGCGCGCCGGTGATGGTCTGAAAGCCCTCGGCCAGGTGTAGCAGCTTGGTGTGGAAGTGGTCGAGGGTGAAGCGCGAGTCGTCGTAGTCGCGATGCTCTGCCTGCGGGTCGTGGGGGTCGTAGAGCGCTCGGTTCAGCCGGCCACCGACCGAGAAGGTGCGGGCCACGCCCAGGGCGCCCAGGGCGTCGAGACGGTCGGCGTCCTGCAGGATTTTCGCCTCCAGGGTGTTGGCTTCGATGGCAGCGGAAAAGCTGTGGGCTTCGATGGCGTGGACCACCGCAGCGATTTTCGCGTCGGGCCAGTCCAGCTGCTGCAGCAGCGCCGAGGCTTTTTCTGCCGACAGGCGCGAGGCCTGGGCGCGCAGGGGCGAGTTCTTTTCCACCGCCACGCAATCGTGCAGCAAGGTGGCGGCCAGCAGCACATGCAAGTCGCCGCCATCTTCCCTGGCGATGCGCCGCACGTTGGCCCACACCCGCTGCAGGTGCGACAGGTCGTGGGCGCCATCGTCGACGGGGCCGAGCGCATGGGGAAGGAGGCTGGTGGCCAGTTCGGGCAGCGGGGCGAAAGCGGGGGAGGTCATCTGAAGGGGAGCCATGAGCGTGTGGACAGGCGCTACTGTAGCCGCTGCCGCAGGCTGCGATAAGGCCGATGGCCTTGCGATCTCAATATCCTGTGCCCCCTGCGGCAGCGGCTACAGGTATCGGTCGATCCCGGCAGGGACGACACCCGTCGCGACGCCAGGGCGCATCGCGTTGAAATGCCCGTGCATGTCCTTCCCCTGTCGATCTAATATGGCCGCCTGCCTTCCAACCGAGATCCGCCGATGTCCGTCGATATCCGTCCAGCCGTGCCCAGCGATGCACCGCAAATCCTGGCCTTCATCATGGAGCTGGCCGATTACGAACGCGCTCGCCATGAGGTCGTCGCCAGCGTCGCCGATATCGAGCGCAGCCTGTTCAGCGAAGGCGCCACGGCCCACGGCCTGATCTGCCTGCGCGATGGCGTGCCGATCGGTTTCGCGGTGTTTTTCTTCAGTTATTCCACCTGGCTTGGCAGCAATTGCCTGTACCTGGAGGACCTCTACATCACCCCTGAACAACGGGGCGGCGGCGCCGGCAAACAACTGCTGCGCCACCTGGCGCGGATCGCTTGCGACAACGGTTGCGGGCGTTTCGAGTGGAGCGTGTTGGAGTGGAACGAACCGGCGATCCAGTTCTATAAGTCCCTGGGGGCGCAGCCGCAGGAAGAGTGGGTGAAGTACCGGATGGATGGGGATGTGCTGCGGGCTTTTGCCCAGGGCTGATCTCCCGGCGAGGAGCGAGGTCTGTCTGACGAACCGCGGCGTCTGGATCGCCGGCAAGCCTGGCTCCTGCAGGGCGTGGTTTATTGCTTGAGCGTGGCCATGTCGATGACGAAGCGGTATTTCACATCGCCGGCGATCATCCGCGCGTATGCCTCGTTGATGTCATGGATGTCGAGCATTTCGATGTCGCAGGCAATGTTGTGCTCGGCGCAGAAATCCAGCACTTCCTGGGTCTCGGCAATGCCGCCGATCAGCGAACCGGCCAGCACGCGACGGCCCAGTACCAGCTTGGCGCTGTGCACGGGCGGGTCCACCGGTTCGATCAGGCCGACCAGGATATGCACACCGTCGAAGCGCAGGGTATCCAGGTAGGGGTTGAGGTCGTGTTGCACTGGGATGGTGTCCAGCAGGAAATCAAAGCGCCCGGCCGCAGCCTGCATCTGTGCGGCATCGGTGGAGACGATCACGTGGTCGGCGCCCTGGCGGCGAGCTTCCTCGGCCTTGCTCGCCGAGCGGGTGAACAGGGTCACTTCCGCGCCCAGGGCCTTGGCGAACTTGATGCCCATGTGGCCCAGGCCGCCCATGCCGAGAATGCCCACCTTGTCGCCGGCCTTCACCCCGTAATGTTTGAGCGGCGAGTAGGTGGTGATGCCCGCGCAGAGGATCGGCGCGGCACTGGCCAGGTCGAGTTTCTCCGGGATGCGCACCACGAAGTGCTCGCTGACCACGATGCTGTCGGAGTAACCGCCCATGGTGTTGCTGCCGTCGACCCGGTCCGGGGTGGCGTAGGTCATGGTCGGGCCTTCCAGGCAGTACTGCTCCAGGTTGGCGGCGCAGGCTGCGCAATGGCGGCAGGAGTCGACCATGCAGCCGACGCCGACCAGGTCGCCGACCTTGTGTTGGGTGACCTGGGCGCCGACGGCGGTGACCTTGCCGACGATCTCGTGGCCCGGCATCAGCGGGTACACGGCGATGCCCCATTCGTTGCGGGCCTGGTGGATATCGGAATGGCAGACACCGCAGTAGAGAATTTCGATGGCCACGTCGTCCGGGCGCGGGCTGCGTCGCTGGAAGCTCATGGGGGCGAGGGGCGTGGTGGCTGACTGGGCGGCGTAACCGATGGCTGTGTACATGATGGACCTCGCAAAAGCACTGACAGGTGAGGCGTGCCATTCTCGGCGCCGTTCCCGGGGGCGAACATGGCGATTCCTCGCCATGTCATGCCTATTCCTCCGCCTTCGGCCATTGGCGTGGAGGCATTGGCGTCGAGACCTGCGATGATGTTTTCATCCCTTTTTCCGTGAAGTTTTCGCCATGCTGTTGACCCGCCATCTCGATGCCAATGCCACCCTGGTGTCTCTGATCCAGCCCCTTGCGACCCGCGAGGGTTTCGCCGCCACGGACTTGCCCGGGGTCAAGGTGCTGCGAGCCAGTCGCGATGTGGCCCGCGGCCCGCAGATCTACGAGCCGAGCCTGATGATCATTGTCCAGGGCAGCAAACTGGCGTATCTGGGGCCGCGGATCCTGGAGTACGGCGCTGGGCATTACCTGATCCAGGCGCTGTCGGTGCCGTTCGAGTGCGAGACTTTCGCCATGCCCGACGCGCCATTGTTCGGGGTGTCCATCGCCATCGACCGGGTGTTGCTGGGGGAGCTGGTGCTGGCGATGGGGGCGACGGCGGGTCGCGATATCCAGGCGCAGACCCCGGAGTCCATGACCTCGGTGGTGCTCGACGACACTATGCGCGGCTGTGTGGAGCGGCTGTTGCGCTGCCTGCACGATCCTCTGGAGTGCAAGGTCATGGGTCAGGCGCGGCTGCGCGAGTTGATGTTCACCGTCTTGCGCGGTCCCCAGGCCGATGTGCTGCGCGCGCTGGCGGAGCAGCATGGGCGCTTCGCCCGGATCTCCGGCGCGCTGAACCACCTGCACGAGCATTACACCGAGCCGCTGAACGTCGAGACCCTGGCCCGTTGCGCGAACATGAGCGCCTCGACCTTCCATGAACACTTCAAGCGCAGCACGCTGCTGTCGCCAGTGCAGTACCTCAAACGCCTGCGGTTGCTCAAGGCGCAGCAGTTGCTGCTGGGGGAGGGGCTGGGCGTGGCCCAGGTGGCGCATCGGGTGGGCTACCAGAGCACCTCGCAGTTCAGCCGCGAGTACAAACGCTACTTCGAGCGCAGCCCAGGAGATGAGCGAGCGGCCTGATGGGCTGGTTGGGCACTGCCCTGTAGGAGCGGGGCTTGCCCGCGATGAACGATGACGCGGTTTGCGGCCTTATCGCACGCAAGCTGTGCTCCTACAGAAGCCGCGAGCGAAGGCCATAAAAAAAGCTCCCATTCGGGAGCCTTTTTTTTCCAGTGTACGCCTTACATGTTCGGGTAGGTCGGGCCGCCCGAGCCTTCCGGCGTGACCCAGGTGATGTTCTGCGCCGGGTCCTTGATGTCGCAGGTCTTGCAGTGCACGCAGTTCTGGGCGTTGATCTGGAAGCGCTTCTCGCCGTCTTCCTGGGTGATCACTTCATACACCCCAGCCGGGCAGTAACGCTGAGCAGGCTCGTCGTACAGCGGCAGGTTCTTGCTCAGCGGGATGCTTGGATCGGCCAGCTTCAGGTGACAAGGCTGTTCTTCTTCATGGTTGGTGCCGGAGATGAACACCGAGCTGAGTTTGTCGAAGCTGAGCTTGCCGTCCGGTTTCGGGTAATCGATCTTCTTGCAGTCCGCCGCCAGTTTCAGGCAGGCATAGTCCGGCTTGGTGTCGTGCAGGGTGAACGGCAGTTTGCCGCCGAACAGGTTCTGGTCGACCCAGTTGAAGCCGCCGCCGATGATCGCGCCGTACTTGTGGATCGCCGGGCCGAAGTTGCGGCTGGCGAACAGCTCTTCGTACAGCCAGCTGGACTTGAACGCCTCGACATAGGTGTTCAGTTCGTCGGCGCCCTCGGAGCCGGCGAACAGCGCATCGGCCACGGCGTCGGCGGCGAGCATGCCGGACTTCATGGCGGTGTGGCTGCCCTTGATCTTGGCGAAGTTCAGGGTGCCCAGGTCGCAGCCGATCAGCGCGCCGCCCTTGAACACCATCTTCGGCAGCGAGTTCAGGCCGCCCTTGCAGATGGCGCGGGCGCCGTAGCTGATGCGCTTGCCGCCTTCCAGGTACTGCTTGAGCACCGGGTGATGCTTGAGGCGCTGGAATTCGTCGAACGGCGACAGGTAGGTGTTGCTGTAGGACAGGTCGACGATCAGGCCGACCACCACCTGGTTGTTTTCCAGGTGATAAAGGAAGGAGCCGCCGGTGTTCTCGGTGCCCATGATGTCCAGCGGCCAGCCGGCGGTGTGCACCACCAGGCCTGGCTGATGCTTGGCCGGGTCGACTTCCCAGATTTCCTTGAGGCCGATGCCGTAGTGCTGAGCGTCGGCGTCGCTGTCCAGGTTGAAGCGCTTGATCAGCTGCTTGCCGATGTGGCCACGGCAGCCTTCGGCGAACAGGGTGTACTTGCCCCGCAGTTCCATGCCGGGGGTGTACAGGCCTTCCTTCGGATTGCCTTCGCGATCGACACCCAGGTCGCCGGTGATGATTCCGCGGACCACGCCGTTCTCGTCGAACAGCGCTTCCTGGGCGGCGAAGCCCGGATAGATTTCCACGCCCAGGTTCTCGGCCTGCTGGGCCAGCCAGCGGCACAGGTTGCCCAGGGAAATAATGTAGTTGCCTTCGTTGTGCATGGTCTTGGGCACAAAGAAGTCAGGAACCTTGGTGGCGCTGTCGGCGTTTTTCAGGACATAGATGTCATCGCGCTTGACCGGAGTGTTCAGCGGGGCGCCGAGCTCCTTCCAGTCCGGGAACAGCTCGTTCAGGGCGCGGGGTTCGAACACCGCACCGGAAAGAATGTGAGCACCGACTTCGGAGCCTTTCTCGACCACGCAGACGCTGATTTCCTTACCGGCTTCGGCGGCCTTCTGCTTCAGTCGGCAGGCGGCGGACAGGCCAGCGGGGCCGGCACCGACGATGACCACGTCGAATTCCATGTATTCGCGTTCCACAGGCTATCTCCTACTCAAGGCTCAACGGTTTTTTCTAATTGGAGGTTGGGTGTCGCATCGATGATTTTCTCCGCCGGACAGGGGAGTGGACAATGAACGACCCGCCTTTTTCTCTAGGCGGCGCATTATATCTACACCACTCCCAGGGGCCAATACAAACGTTTGTTTGAATTTGCTGGAGGCCGTGTAGAATCGAAGAAACGCGGCTTATGACTGACCATTTTGCCGTATTGACCAGAATAGGCGTTCCGGTCAAGATACGGTCGGTTTTGCGCTCGCCGTAGGCTGACTGTTGGTTTCAAGAGCACCTCTAAAGACAGGGCGAAGGCAGTACAAAGGTGACGCAACACGCAGTTTACACGCCGCGATAAAGAATGACCGGCCAGTCGCTACTGACGAACGGTCATCATCCCGTGAGCAGGGTCATCTGTCTGCTGTTGCAAGAGTCCATGCCAGCGTTTTTAGAGGTGCCCTTGTGCCCGATGAGCATCAACCGCCAGGTTCTCGCCTAGGCGACTTTCTTTTCACCGGAGAGTAACGAGGAATCCATGAAGGTTCTTGTAGCTGTCAAACGCGTTGTCGATTACAACGTCAAGGTTCGCGTCAAGGCGGACAATTCCGGCGTCGACCTCGCCAACGTCAAGATGTCGATGAACCCTTTCTGCGAAATCGCAGTGGAAGAAGCCGTACGCCTGAAAGAGAAGGGCGTAGCGACTGAAATCGTCGTCGTCTCCATCGGTCCTGCTACTGCTCAAGAGCAACTGCGTACCGCCCTGGCGCTGGGTGCTGATCGTGCCATCCTCGTCGAATCCGCCGATGAACTGAACTCCCTGGCCGTGGCCAAGTTGCTCAAGGCCGTGGTCGACAAGGAACAGCCGCAGCTGGTGATCCTTGGCAAGCAAGCCATCGACAGCGACAACAACCAGACCGGCCAGATGCTGGCGGCCCTGAGCGGTTACGCTCAAGGCACTTTCGCCTCCAAGGTCGAAGTGTCGGGCGACAAGGTTGCCGTGACCCGTGAAATCGACGGCGGTCTGCAAACCGTTTCGCTGAACCTGCCAGCGGCCAGTCATGTTCAAACGTCTTCTCCTTGTACTTGCCAGCGCTTCGGTTCTCTTCGCCGCCGGCGCTCGCGCAGCGGAAACGTCCGGCACTTCCCTGGT
>NZ_JBNNVU010000072.1:0-28061 GCF_050280705.1 Pseudomonas sp. NPDC089530
GTTTGTAAAAAGGGACTCGCCGTAAGGGCGAAACCCTAAGTGGCCGTGACCGCAGGAATGGATATGTACACCGTCCAAAACATGCAGCGCCAGAATGGACGCGATCGCGGGCAAGCCTCGCTCCTACGGAAGCCAGCAAGACATGCCCCGCTGTAACGGTGGAACCATACGGCCACGCAAGGGTAAGGCAGGTCTAAGGCTTCTGCCCGTACCACCTCGGCGTATACACCCACTCCCCGCCCTCGGCCTTGGGAAACACACAGGTAGTGGATGAACCAATCAAAACCATAGTCCGCATATCCACCTGCTCCGGCGTCAACTCGCCAAGCATGATGACCCGTAACGTCTGCCCCGGCCGCCCAATATCCCGCCCCAACACCACCGGCGTATCGGCGGTGCGATGCTGACGCACGATCTCCAGAGCACGCCCCAACTGCCACGGCCGCGAACGCGAGATCGGGTTATAGAACGCCAAAGCCAGGTCGGCCTGGGACGCCAGCTCCAAACGCTTCTCGATGATGTCCCAAGGCTTGAGATTGTCCGACAGCGACAGTACACAGAAGTCATGCCCCAACGGCGCACCGGCCTGCGCAGCAGTGGCCAGAGACGCCGAGACGCCAGGAAGAACTTCCAGCTCGACCCGATGCCAAGCCGGCTCGCTGGACTCATGCAAAGCTTCGAGTACCGCCGCGGCCATGGCGAACACGCCTGGGTCGCCGGACGACACCACCACCACCGAGCGCCCCTGGGCCGCCAACTCGAAGGCATGCCGGGCCCGCTGCATTTCTTCGCGGTTGTCGGTGCAGTGCATCACCTGGTCGGCACGGAACGGCCCGGCCATGCGCACATAGGTTTCGTAACCGAGGATATCGTTGGCCCGCGCCAGTTCGGCTTTCACCGCCGGCACCATCAGTTCGGCGGCGCCAGGCCCCAGGCCGATCACCGCCAGCCGCCCGCGAGGACGACCGATCTGCTGCGGGTCCAGCGGCTGGCTAGCCACGGCAATGGCGATGTCCTCGCCCACACTGAGGGGCGGCAGCAATTGCGGCACTGCCTGCTGCGCCAGTTCGGCCACGCTGTTGGCCGCCGGGGCGAAACGCAGGGGAACGCCCAACTCGGCGGCGGCGGCGCGCAAGGCAGGGCTGGCCATTTCACTGTCGGCGGCCAACAGACAGGCAACGGATTGCACGGCGATTTTCTTCTGATGCAAGGCATCCCGCAGGGCCTCGGCGCCGGCGATGTTGCCGTTGCAGGCAATCAGTACACTGCGCGGGTAGATCAGCAATTCGTTGGCGGCGGGCTCGCGCTCGGCCGAGCCGACGCGGATCGTCAGCCGCGCCTGCTGGTCTTCCGGCAACTTAGCCTCGGCCAGCCAGGGCGCGGCGCCTTCGATACGCACGCTTTCACCGCCCAGCAGATCAGAGACGAAGCGCTTGCCCAGCTCCAGGTCGCCCAGGGCGTAACCGCTGGGAGGATTGAGCAGGCAGGTGCCGAAACGCAGCTCGCCGCTGGTGGTGATGGCCGCCGCCACACCCAGGCCGGCGGCGATTTCCCGGGCCATGACATTCACCCCGCCCAGGCCGCCGAGCAACGGCACCACGGCGCTGCCGTCCTCGGCCACGGCCAGCACCGGCGGCTCGGCGCCCTTCTCCAGCAGCAAGGGCGCCAGGGTCCGGATGACGATGCCGGCGGCGCACAGGGCGATGATTGGCGTGTCCTGCTGATACAGCTGGCGCAGGGTCGCACCGAATTCCCGGTACAGCCGGTCGGCGCCCTCGACCCGTTCGGCCAGGCCGTGGATCAGTGCGTCCGGGTACAGTTGCTGCAGCTTGCGGGCAGTCGCCAGGCTGCCTTGGCCAAGGATGACGATGGCCGGCGCGGAACGGGCCATCAACCTTGCCACCTTTCGCCCGGGACGATGATCAGCGAGAAGTACGGCGAAGACATGGGGTCCACCTCATCCAGCGGCACGATCTTCTGGTTGGCCATGGTCGCGCGCTCGACATACAGCGCGCGCTCGGCCAGGCCCAGCTCGGCGAGCACCTGGCGCACCTTGGGGAAGTTGCGCCCCAGCTTCATCACCACCGCCGCGTCGGCATCGGCCAGGCGCCGCTTGAGTTCGTCAGGGGGCAACACGCCGGAGAGCACCGACAGGCTCTGGTTGCGATACACCAGCGGCGCGCCCAGCACCGAAGCGCCACCGAGCATCGAGCACACCCCCGGCACCACTTCGGCCGGGTAACGCTCGGCCAGACGGTCGTGCAGGTACATGTAGGAACCGTAGAAGAACGGGTCGCCCTCGCAGATCACCGCCACATCGCGGCCGGCGTCCAGGTGCTCGGCCAGTTGCGCGCTGGCGCTGTCGTAGAAGTCACTGATCACTTGTTCATAGGACAGCGGCGCCGGCAGCGCTTCGGTGGTCACCGGGTAGACCAGCGGCAACAGTGTCTGCGCGTCCTGCAAATGCGCTTCGATAATGCCGAAGGCATTGCCCTTTTTACCTTTGGCAACGAAGTACGCCACCACCGGCGACTCGCGCAGCAGGCGCAGGGCTTTCACGGTAATCAGCTCCGGGTCACCGGGGCCCACGCCGAGGCCGATCAAACGTCCAGGTTGCTGCATCATTCGATCTCCGTGGCCAGGGCATTGACGGCGGCGGCGGCCATGGCGCTGCCGCCCAGGCGGCCTTGCATGATCACAAAAGGCACGCCGCGGCTGTCGGCGGCGAGCATCGCCTTGGACTCGGCCGCGCCGACGAAGCCCACCGGGAAGCCGAGGATCAGCGCCGGTTTCGGCGCGCCGGCGTCGAGCATTTCCAGCAGATAGAACAGCGCGGTCGGCGCGTTGCCGATCACCACCACGCTGCCTTCCAGGTACGGCCGCCACAGTTCCAGGGCCACCGCCGAGCGAGTGTTGCCCAGCTCGCGGGCGAGCTGCGGCACGCTGTCGTCGCGCAGGGTGCAGATCACCTGATTGTTCGCCGGCAGGCGCGCGCGGGTGATGCCCTCGGACACCATGCGCGCGTCGCAGAGAATCGGCGCGCCGGCTGCCAGCGCGGCGCGCCCCGCAGAGCCTGCGCCTTCGGAGAACTGCAAGCCGTCGATGGCATCGACCATGCCGCAGGCATGGATCACCCGCACCGCGAGTTTTTCCAGATCCGCGGGGATGCGCTCGAGCCGGGCCTCTTCGCGAATGATGGCGAAGGAGTTGCGATAGATCTCCTGACCGTCGCGGATGTAATCAATCATCGGTGTTGCTCCGTGGGCGGGCATCGAGCAAGGCGCCGGCCGCTTCTAGGGAAAGGTGGCGTGCGTGCAGCGTGCCGAAACCCGGCTGCGCGGCATCGCGAAAATAGAGGTCGTAACGACCGGGGGCGACCGCCAGCAAGGTGGCCGGTGCGACATGGGCGGCGGCGCAGGAACGCGAGCAGCCGGACAGGTGCACCTCCACACAGTGGCCATGACGCTGGAACAGCGCAGCCAGTTGCAGGGCGTCGCCCTTGGTGTCGGCCAGGGCCTTGGCGCAGCCGCTGGAACCGGTGCAGGCAATCAGATGGGCCAGGGCCTGGTCCGGCGAACAGAGAAAACCCAACTGCTGCAGGCGCCGCGTGACATCCGGCGCGTCTTCGGCCCGCAGGTTCGGCAGCAGCAGGCTCTGCCAGGGGGTGAATCTCAAACTGCCGTCGCCCCATTGCTCGGCCAACTCGGCCGCGCCGCGCAACATGAACGGATCGAGCCGCCCCAGGGGCGCGACGGCGCCGATATAGAGCCGGCCGTTTTCCCGCTGTGGATAAGTGCCGATATGCAGCGGCTCGCTCGAGGCCGCGCGCTGCCAATCCCCCACTCTGATCACAGGCCCCGCCAGCCGGGCAGACAAGCGCGCCAGCAGTTCATCCGCCGAATGCTCCGCCAACAGCTGGCGCATACGCGTCTGTTCCGGGCGGGCCAGTTCGAGAAACAGCTCCAGCACCGCCACCACCAGGGTATGTCCATCCTCCAGGGCCACGCTGGCGAGCGGCGGATCCCCGGGGCAACCAGCCAGGCCGAACGCCAGCCAGGGCTCGCCTGCGCCTTCGAAGGCCGAGAGCCACAGGTCATGGGGGTGTTCCAGCATGGCCAGGGCTTCGCCGCCGTCGAGCTGCACGGCGAACTTGGGCGACAGCTCATGAAAACGCGGATGGCTTTGCAAGGTGGCGAGAATCTGCCCGGCCAGGGCACGGGTGTCGACGATCATCTGCCGGTCGATCCCGGCCGTGGGGCTGAGCATCAGGTTGCGCACATCGTCGCCGGCCGCCGTGGTCGGCCCCAGGCCCGCCGCCAGCAGCTCGGCGATCAGCGCCTGATGCTCGCCGCCGATCCCGCGAATCTGCAGGTTGGCGCGGTTGGTCGCCTCGATCACCCCGCCGGCAAAACGCTCGGCCGCCGCGGCCACCGCCCGGGCCTGGGCCACGCCGATCACCCCGCCGGCCAGCTTGATCCGGCAGATGCCGCCGTCCAGAGCCGGGACGATACGCAGCAACCCCGGGCAGGCCGAGGGGCGTATGGCAGCGGACATCGGGCGTTCGTTCAAGGGGGCGACCGGCTGTGTGGGAAAGGCGCTTCGCGGGCGAAGGCGCGGTATTATGCCTGCTTTGTCCGAAGGCATGAAAAGCCTGCCTGTCGGAAGAACAGGTTTTACCCTCGAGGAATAGCAATGTCGCCCTGGCTGACGGTAGTGGGAATCGGTGAAGACGGCTTCAAGGGCCTGGGCAAGAACGCCCGGCGCGCCCTGATGGGCGCTTCGCGGATCGTCGGCGGCCAGCGCCAGCTGGACCTGCTGCCGGTGTGCATCCGCGGCGAGCGGCAGCTGTGGCCCAGCCCCTTCTCCCTGGAACCGGTGCTGGCCAAACGTGGCGAGCCGGTGTGCGTCCTGGCCAGCGGCGACCCCATGTTGTTCGGCGTCGGCGCCAGCCTGGCGCGGCAGGTGCCCCAGGAAGACATTCATGTCCTGCCCGCGCCCTCGTCCTACTCGCTGGCGGCCGCGCACCTGGGCTGGCCGCTGCAAGAGGTGGTGACGCTCTCGGTGGTCGCCCGCCCCGTGGCCGCCCTCAGCGCCCAGCTGTTCAGCGGCGTGCGCCTGCTGGTGCTGAGCAACGACGGCCTCAGCCCCTCGGCCATCGCCGCCTTGCTGCGCGAGCGCGGCTTCGGCCCGAGCCGCCTCAGTGTGCTGGAGCACCTGGGCGGCACGGCCGAGCGGCGCATCGACGGCACTGCCAACGACTGGAGCGACCCGGCCATCGCCGACCTCAACCTGGTGGCCATCGAATGCCTGGCCGAGCCCGGGGCACCACGCCTGTCGCGCCTGGCCGGCCTGCCGGACTCGGCCTTCGAGCATGACGGCCAACTGACCAAGCGCGATGTCCGCGCCATCACCCTGGCCCGCCTGGCGCCGACTCCTGGCGAGCTGCTGTGGGATGTGGGCGCCGGCAGCGGCTCGATCGGCATCGAATGGATGCGCGCGCATCCCAGCTGCCGGGCCCTGGCCATCGAGGCCGACGCCGGTCGCCAGCAACTGATCGAACACAACCGCGACGCCCTTGGCGTGCCGGGCCTGCAGCTGATTCGCGGCAGCGCGCCCCAGGCCCTGGACGGTCTGGAGGCCCCGGACGCGATCTTCATCGGCGGCGGCGTGACCCGCGAAGGCGTGCTCGACACCTGCTGGGCCCGGCTCAAGCCCGGCGGCCGGCTGGTGGCCAATGCCGTGACCCTGCAAAGCGAAACCACCCTGATGGCCTGGCGCGAGCGGCATGGCGGCGAACTGACCCGCATCCATATCGCCCAGGCCCAGCCGCTGGGGGGCTTCGACACCTGGCGCCAGGCGCTGCCCATTACCCTGCTCGATCTCGTCAAGCCGCTATGACCGCCCTTCCCTCGCTCCTGCAAAGGGAATGTTCCCATGCGTGAAGAAACCGCCGAGCAACCAGCCCCGCTGCGCAGCGGCCTGACCACCGGCAGTTGCGCCACCGCCACCAGCCTGGCGGCGGCGTGCCTGTTGCTCGGCGGCGCCAGCGCCGATGCGGTGGAGATCGTCCTGCCCAAGGGCAAGCAGGTACAGATGCGCCTGGAGTTCTGTCGCCTCACCGACAAGGGCGCCGAAGCCGGCACCCTCAAGGACGCCGGCGACGACCCCGACGTGACCCACGGCGCCCTGCTCTATTCCCAGGTGCGCCTGATCGCGGACAGCGGCATCCGCTTCGTCGCCGGCAAGGGGGTGGGCACCGTGACCCGCCCGGGCCTGGTGCTGGGGGTCGGCGAGCCGGCGATCAACCCGGTGCCGCGACGGATGATCGGCGAGCACCTGACGGCGCTGGCGCTCGAACGGGGCTATCAGGGCGGTTTCGAAGTCACGGTCAACGTCGAGGACGGCGAAGCCCTGGCGCTGAAGACCATGAATCCGCGCCTGGGCATTCTCGGAGGCCTGTCGATCCTCGGCACCAGCGGCATCGTGCGGCCGTTTTCCTGCGCGGCCTATATCGCCTCGATCCACCAGGGCATCGATGTCGCCACGACCAATGGCTATCAGCACATCGCCGCCTGCACCGGCAACGCCAGCGAAGACACCATGCGCCGGGTCTACGGGCTGCCGGAAATCGCCCTGATCGAAATGGGCGACTTCGTCGGCGCCGTGCTCAAGCACCTGCGCAAGGTCCCAGTGGAGAGACTCAGCCTGTGCGGCGGTTTCGGCAAGATCAGCAAGCTCGCTGCCGGCCACATGGACCTGCACAGCCGCCACTCCAGCATCGACCTGCCGCAACTGGCCGAATGGGCCGCGGCGGTGGGCGCCGATGAAGCCCTGCAAAGCGCTATCCGCGGCGCCAACACCAGCCAGCAAGCCCTGGCCATGGCCAGCGCCGCCGGGGTCGCCCTGGGCGATGCGGTGTGCCAGCACGCCCTGGCGTTCGCCCGCAGCGTGGTGCCGCCACAGGTCCAGGTCGAGGTCTTCGCCATCGATCGCCAGGGCGGCGTCGTCGGCCATGCCGGAGCCTTTCGATGAAACGCATCTTGCTGCTGGGCGGCGTGAGCGAGGCCCTGGCCATCGCCCGGACCCTGGGCCCGGAACATATCTACAGCCTGGCGGGCATCGGCCGTGTACCCGATGACCTGGCCTGCCAGGTGCGAGTGGGGGGCTACGGCGGTGCCGAGGGCCTGGCCGGGTTCATCCGGGAGCAGGGCATCGAACTGCTGCTGGACGCCACTCACCCCTATGCCGCCCGGATCAGCCAGAACGCGGCCACCGCCGCGCGGCTCGGCGGCATTCCCTGCTGGGCCCTGCGCCGGCCGGCCTGGCAGGCACAGGCCGGTGACGACTGGCGTGAAGTCCGCGACTGGGCCGATCTGGTAGAGGCCCTGAAGCCCTTCAAGCGGCCGCTGTTCACCCTGGGCCGCGAACCCTTGCAGCACCTGGACGAGATCCCCGCCGGGCAGTTCTGGACCCTGCGCGCCCTCGACACCTGTCCCGGCAATGCCCGCTGTGAAGTGATAGGCGCCCGTGGGCCGTTCCTGATCGACGACGAACGCGAGCTGTTCGAGCGCCGCCGGATCGACGTGCTGATCAGCAAGAACAGCGGCAGCAGCGCCACCGAACCCAAGCTGGAAGTCGCGCGCGAGCGCGGGGTGCCGGTGTTGATCCTGCAACGGCCGCCATTGCCGGCCGTCGATCGGGAATTCCATGACCTGGGCGAGCTGCTCCAGGCGCTGCGCTGACGCTCAAACCAGGCAAAAGCGCCGACCGATACATCGAGTTACCAAGCCATCCACAGCCTTCCGCCGAACGGCAAGGCCCAGCCGTGGCCGCCGCGCCACGGGGCCCTTGCGTATTGAAGACAGAGGAAACACTTGCGGCGTTGGCCCCGAACGGGCTTTGCGCCAGGATCGAAGGCCTAGCCATATAGTAACCTATCTGTTACCTTCAAGGCCGGCCATGATCACAGTCGAGGAATACCAGCGAGAGAACCGCGGCAGCCCCTTCGGGCGCTGTTTCGCAACCCTGGATACCCAGGCAGCCGTCAAGGTTTCCACCGCGCTGCTGCGCCTGGAAATGGGCAACACGTCCAACATCAAATGGTTCGATGGCTTAGGCGAATACCGCATCGATTGGGGCCCTGGCTACAGAATCTATCTGATCCAGGACGGCAGGCACCTGGTCATCCTGTTTGGCGGTGGCGACAAGTCCACCCAGCAGGCAGACATCAGGCAGGCGAAAAAGCTGATCGCCGAATTCCATCACCGCAAGCAGGCCGAACTGAAAGCGAGGTAACCCCCATGGCACTGACCCGAAGCTTCAAACAAACCATCGCCGAACGCGCCGAGCGCGACCCGGCGTTTTCCCAGGCACTGCTGGACGAGGCTGCTACGCTGTTCCTCAACGGCGAACCGGAGATGTCGCGGATCATTCTGCGCGACCTGGTCAACGCCACCGTCGGCTTCGAGGCCCTGGCCAGAGAAACCGCCAAACCGAGCAAGAGCCTGCATCGCATGCTGTCCGCCAGCGGCAACCCGAGCATGGACAACCTGGCCGCGATCTTCGCCGCCATCCGCGCCAAGCTCGGCGTCGCCATCGAGGTCCGTGCCATACCGGCTCATTGAGGAAGGGGAAAGCTGCGCTGCGACACCACACCGCACAGCGCTTTTTTACTTATCCACAGCGTTCAGGCTAAATACGCCCCTGTTCGCTCAACCTGACGGATCGTCACCATGTCCCGACAACGGCTCGCATTTGCCTGGATCGCCTGCTTCGCAGTGCTGTTCAACATGCTTGCCATGCCACTGTCGGGAGCCATGCAGCAGACGGATCGGACGCCCGCCGAGCAACTGCTGTGGGGCAGTTTCTGTTCCTCCAGCGGCACCAAGCTGGTGGCGATCTCCCTGGGCAAGCTGGAACAGCAAGCCCCGCAGAACGACGATCA
Organism: Pseudomonas sp. NPDC089530; assembly: GCF_050280705.1. Taxonomy (NCBI): domain Bacteria; kingdom Pseudomonadati; phylum Pseudomonadota; class Gammaproteobacteria; order Pseudomonadales; family Pseudomonadaceae; genus Pseudomonas; species Pseudomonas sp. NPDC089530. The sequence goes on from NZ_JBNNVU010000072.1 coordinate 8,945, forward strand.
TTCCAACATGCAGCACTGCTGGTGCTGTTCCGGCTCGGCCCCCCTGGTCGCGTTGCCGGGCCATGTGCCGCAGCTGTATTTCGCCCGTTTCGAGTCCAATCGCAGTGTCGCGCCTCCCGCGCTGGCCATGCCCACGCCGCGCCAGCAATGGCCGAGCCTCAATCCCCGGGCTTCCCCTCTGGTCTGATCCACCTCGCAAGTGAACTGCGTGTTGAATCGTTCTGGAGAACTGCCATGTTGAAATCCGCCCTGCTCAAGCAAGCCCTGCTGCTGGCTGCCCTGCTGTTGCCCGCCGGTTTTGTCGCCGCCCATGAATACAAGGTGGGGGAGTTGCAGATCGCTCACCCCTGGTCGAAGGAACTGCCGCCGAACGCACCGACGGTGGCGGCCTATTTCGTCATTCACAACACCGGCAACAATGCCGACCGCCTGCTCAGTGTCGACTCGCCGATCTCCGGCAAGGCCGAGCTGCACGAGCACGTGCAACAGGGCGACCTGATGAAAATGCAGCAGGTGCCCAGCGTGGCGATAGCCCCGGGCGCCATGGTCACCTTCGCGCCCATGGCCTATCACGTGATGCTGCTGGACCTGAAGGACCGCAGCCTGCTCCGCGATGGCAAGCGCTTCCCGCTGACCCTGCACTTCGAGAAGTCCGGTGACGTCACCGTCGAAGTCGCGGTGCAGAAAGAGGCGCCCGCAGGTAGCCAGGAACACATGCACGCCCAGTAAGCACCGGCCGTCATTTCCGTGAACACCTTGCGCCTGTCTGGCGGCAGAGGATCCACTGCGCGCGCGCTGAATGTGCGGCGCGGCAGCTGGATCAGCCTGTTCGCCATGCTGATGATCTTTATCGGTCCGCTGATTTCCCAGTCGATGCCGATGGATCGTGCCATGCCGATGAACATGTCCATGTCGATGGACATGAGCAGCGGCGAGCCCGGCTGCCATGGTGAAAGCCCCCCCGGCGAGCAGCACGGCAAAATCCAGGGCGACCACGCACTCTGGGAAAAATGCGGCTATTGCGGCCTGCTGTTCAACTGCCCGGCGCTGCCTGGCAGCCTGTCGTTCACGGCGCTGGACAGCGCGCCGTCCAGCCACTTCCTCACCCCTTCGCCGCGCCTGGGCCACGCTCGGCAAACGGTGTTCCCCGGCGCCCGGACCCGCGCGCCACCGATCATTGCGTAAGCCCCACCACCGCACTTCACCCGGCCGACTGTAGAAAAGACAGCCGCAGGCTGCTGGCCGTGTTGTTTACGAAATGATTGATGGAACCTTTATGTCCAGGTTTTCTGCTGACACTCGCCTGTGCTCTGCCCAGGCCCCTGCAATTTTTGCCCTCGACCCATCCCAGGCGCGCCTGCGCCGCGCCATCGCCGTCCTCTGCGGCACCCTGCTCACGCCGCTGGCCCTGGCGGCCGAACAGCCCATGGACCACAGCCAGCACGGCGAAGAGCTGAGCCCGACGGTGATCACCGCCATCGCCCCCAGCTCGCCGCTGACCGTAGTCACCAACCCCAAAGACCCGCGCCAGCCGGTCCCGGCCAGCGACGGCGGCGACTACCTGAAGACCATTCCCGGCTTCGCCCTGGTACGCAACGGCGGCACCAACGGCGACCCGGTACTGCGCGGCATGTTCGGCTCGCGCCTGAACATCCTCACCAACGGCGGCATGATGCTCGGCGCCTGCCCCGGCCGCATGGACGCACCGACCTCCTACATCTCGCCGGAAACCTACGACCAGCTGACCGTGATCAAGGGCCCGCAAACCGTGCTCTGGGGACCTGGCGCATCGGCCGGGACCATCCTCTTCGACCGCGAGCCGGAAAACTTCGGCGCGCTCGGCACCCGGGTCAACGCCAGCCTCCTCACCGGCTCCAACGGCCGCTTCGACAAGGTGGTGGATGCCGCCGCCGGCGGTCCCCTGGGCTACGTGCGGGTGATCGGCAACCAGGCCCACTCCGACGACTACAAGGACGGCAACAACGACACCGTGCCGTCGCGCTACGAGAAGTGGAACGGTGACGTCGCCCTGGGCTGGACCCCAGATGCCGACACCCTGCTGGAACTCACCGCCGGCAAGGGCGACGGCGAAGCCCGTTATGCCGGGCGCAGCATGGACGGCTCGCAGTTCAAGCGCGAAAGCCTGGGGCTGCGCTTCGAGCGCGCCAACATCGGCGAGGTGCTGGATAAGGTCGAGGCACAGGTCTACTACAACTATGCCGACCACGTGATGGACAACTACAGCCTGCGCACGCCGTCTGGCACCGGGGCGATGGCCGGCCCCATGGCCAGCAACGTCGACCGCCGGACCCTCGGTGCACGGATCAAGGCCACCTGGCGCTGGGCCGATGTGCAACTGATCAGCGGCCTCGATGCACAGACCAACGAACACCGCCGGCGCAAAGGCATGGGCATCGACACCTACAAGGACCAGCCACGGACCAAGGACGCCGACTTCCACAACTACGGGGTATTCGGCGAACTGACCTGGTACGCCGCCGACCGCGAGCGCTTGATCAGCGGTGCCCGGGTCGACCGCGCCTCAGCCCGGGATTTCCGCCAGACCATCGGCTCCGGGATGATGACCCGGCCCAACCCGACCGCTGGCGACACCCGCGCCGACACCCTGCCCAGCGGCTTCGTCCGCTACGAGCACGACCTGGCCGATATCCCGGCCACGGCCTACGTTGGCCTGGGCCATGCGCAACGCTTCCCGGACTACTGGGAGCTGTTCTCGCCGAACATGGGCCCGGCCGGTTCGGTCAACGCCTTCGACTCGATCAAGCCGGAGAAAACCACCCAGCTCGACTTCGGCCTGCAATACAAGACTGCCGAACTGGAGGCCTGGGCCTCGGGTTATATCGGCCAGGTACGCGACTACATCCTGTTCAACTACCGCCCCGGCATGATGGGCATGACCTCCCAGGCCGAGAACATCGACGCGCGCATCATGGGCGGCGAACTCGGCGCAGCCTACAAGCTGACCGACAACTGGAAGGCCGACGCCACCCTGGCCTACGCCTGGGGCAAGAACAGCAGCGACGGCTCGCCGCTGCCGCAGATGCCCCCGCTGGATGCGCGCTTCGGCCTGACCTACAGCCAGGACCAGTGGAGCGCCGGCGCCCTCTGGCGCGTAGTGGCGGCGCAGAACCGCATCGACGAAAACAAGGGCAACGTGGTCGGCAAGGACTTCGGCAAGAGCGGCGGCTTCGGCGTGTTCTCGCTCAACGGCGCCTATCGGATCAACAAGAACCTGAAGGTCAGCACCGGCGTCGACAACCTGTTCGGCAAGGCCTACGCCGAGCACCTGAACCTGGCCGGCAACGCCGGGTTCGGCTACCCGGCCAATGACCCGCAAGCCATCAACGAACCGGGGCGCACGCTCTGGACCAAGGTCGACCTGAGTTTCTAAACACAACAAGAGAGGTAGCCGCTGCCGACAGGCTGCGAAAGATCCGCGGGATCTTCACGCGGTCGATCGCAGCCCTCGGCAGCGGCTACAGAGAACAATTGCCTAGGCGGAGCGTTCCCTGATGAACCGACCCAAAGTCTCTTTCTATAACCTGGCCTGGCGCTGGCATTTCTACGCCGGGCTGTTCGTGGCCCCGTTCATGGTGATGCTGTCCCTGACCGGGATCATCTACCTGTTCAAACCCCAGCTCGATGGGCTGATGTATGGCGGCCTGCTGGAGGTGCCGGCGGGGCACCACATTCTCAGCGCCGACCAGCAACTGCAGCGGGTGCAAGCTGCCTATCCGCAAGGCCATATCAAACAATACCTGCCGCCCCTCGATGCCCGGCGCAGCGCGCAGTTCGTGGTGCAGCAGGACGGCGGCGAACTCAATGTGTTCGTCGATCCCTACCACGGCGACATCCTCGGCGAGCAGGATGCCAAGAACAATCTGCAAGCCCTGGCCCGGGCCATTCACGGCGAGCTGATGCTCGGCACCCTCGGCGACCGGCTGGTGGAGCTGGCTGCGGGCTGGGGCGTCGTCCTGGTGGTGTCCGGCCTGTACCTGTGGTGGCCGCGGGGCAAATCCGCGGCCGGGGTGTTGTGGCCACGGTTCGGCAGCCGCGGCCGCGTGCTGTGGCGCGACCTGCATGCGGTAGTCGGCTTCTGGGGCGCGGCGTTCCTGCTGGTGATGTTGCTCAGCGGCATGACCTGGACCGGTTTCTGGGGCAAGCAGTACGCCGAGCTGTGGAACCGCTTCCCGGCGGCGATGTGGAATGAGGTCCCCAAGTCCGACCAGCAGGCCGGCGCACTGAACACCGCCAGCCGCCAGACCGTGCCCTGGGCCCTGGAAAACACACCGCTGCCGATGTCCGGCGACCATGCCGAACACATGGCCCACGGCGCCGCCCACGAAGGCCCGGCCGCTCCCGGGATCAGCCTGCAGGACGTGCAGGACATCGCCACCCAGCGCCGGGTCGAACCCGGCTACAGCATCACCTTGCCAACCACTGCCAGCGGTGTGTTCACCATTGCCGTGTTCGCCGACGACCCGCGCAACGACGCCACCCTGCATGTCGACCAGTACAGCGGCAAGGTCCTGGCCGATGTGCGCTTCGAGCATTACAGCAACGTGGCCCGGGCCACCGAGATCGGGGTGATGCTGCACGAAGGCAAGATGTTCGGCCCGCTCAACCAGATCGTGGTGCTGGTGATCTGCCTGATGATTCTGCTGAGTGCCGCCAGCGGCCTGGTGATCTGGTGGAAGCGCCGTCCCCAGGGGCGCCTCGGGGTGCCGCCGCTGCGCCATGACCTGCCGAAATGGAAAACCGCGATGGCGATCATGCTGGCGCTGGCGCTGATTTTCCCGTTGGTCGGCGCCTCCCTGGTGGCCGTGTGGCTGCTGGACCGCGTGCTGTTGTCGCGCTGGAACCGCTCGGCTGAATCCGCCTCATCTTCATCATGAATCAGGCGAGATGCGCGGTTCAGACGGATCGGTAGACTGCTGTCGCTTCAATTTCGAGCACGCATAATGTTACTTTGTAACATAAAAGTGTAAGATCCCTGCCCGCAGCCACCCAGGCTGCGGGTCACCTTTTCGAAGAAGCGACTGCACCGCCCCGATGAAGAACAAGTACCTCGCGTCCAGCCTCTGCCTGCTGGCCCTGAACCACCCCGCCCAGGCCGACGAGGCGCCCCTGACGCTGCCCATCGGCACCATCAGCGCGCCCGCCATCGAGACCCAGGACATCAGCCTGCAGACCCCGACCACCGCCGGTTCGCGCCTGGGGCTGAGCGCCCTGCAAACCCCGGCCAGCACCGAAAGCCTGAGCGGCGAGCGGATCCGCCAGCGCGGCGACGCCAGCGTGCAGGACGCGGTATCGCGCGGCACCGGCATCAGCCGCACCGGCACTCCGGGCGATGGCGGCACCTCGCTTTCGGCCCGCGGCTTCACCGGCCAGGGTTCGGTGATGCAGCTGTACGACGGCAATCGCCTGTACAGCGGCATGGGCACCCTGACCTTCCCGGTGGACACCTGGTCGGTGGAACGGGTGGACGTGCTGCGCGGCCCGGCCTCGGTGCTGTACGGCGAAGGCGCCACCGGCGCGGTGGTCAACGTGATTCCGAAGAAACCCTTCGCCGGCGAGATCGAAAACCACCTGCGCCTGGGCTACGGCTCCTACGACCGCCAGCAGCAGGCCCTCGACAGCGGCGGCTCGCTGAGCGATACCCTGAGCTATCGCCTGAACCTCAACCGCCTGCGCAGCAACGGTTGGATCGACCGTGGCGACAGCGCCAGCGACTTCATCAGCGCGGCGCTGCGCTGGCAGGCCACGGATGACCTGGCGTTCACCCTCGCCCACGACTACGGCGACCAGCAGCCGATGAACTATTTCGGCACGCCGCTGATCGATGGCCGCTTGCACCAGGGCCTGCGGGACAAGAACTACAACATCGGCAACGACAAGCAGCACTACAACGACCAGTGGACCCGGCTGACCAGCGAGTGGCAGCTCTCCGAGAGCGTCAGCGCGACCAATGAACTGTATTACCTCAAGGCCCGGCGCCGCTGGCAGAACGCCGAAAACTTTAACTGGGACAGCGCCGGCCAGCAGTTGCTGCGCAGCGGCAACTTCGCCATCAAGCACCAGCAGGAGCAGGTCGGCGACCGCCAGACCTTCACCTTCAAGCACAGCCTGTTCGGCCTCGACAGCCAGACGGTGACCGGGGTCGACTACAACCGCATCCGCTTCCAGCTCAACAGCAACTCGCCGTTCAAGGATGCGCTGCCGGATGGCCAGCCGGTGGATCTGCAGCACCCGGACCCGGGCCGTTTCGACAGCGCCTCGACCTATCGCCCGCAGTTCCAGAGCACCACCAAACAGATGTCGGCCTTCGCCGAAAACCGCACCCAGCTCAGCGAGCGCTGGTCGCTGGTGACCGGCGTGCGCCGCGACTATGTGCAGGTGGACCGCGACAACCTGGTGGACGGCAGCCAGAGCGACAAGACCCTGACCGGCAACAACTGGAAGGCCGGGCTGGTGTTCGCCCTGACCCCGGACACTTCGCTCTACGGCCAGTACGCCACCAGCACCGACGGCGTCGGCGGCCTGATTTCCCTGAGCCCGAGCCAGCAGCAGTACGACCTGGCCCGCGCCCGGCAGAGCGAGATCGGCCTCAAGCAGCTGTTCTGGGACCAGCGCGGCGAATGGACCCTGGCGGCCTATCACATCGTCAAGAACAAGCTGTTGACCGACGACCCGGGCAACCCGACCCTCAAGCAGCAGGTGGGCCAGCAGTCGTCCCGCGGCCTGGAGGCCAGCCTCGACCTGCAACTGCCAAACGCCTGGCAACTGCAGGCCAACGCCGCCATCGTCAGGGCCCAGTACGACGACTTCGAAGAGCAGGTCGGCGGCCAATTCGTCTCGCGCAGCGGCAATCGTCCGGTGGACGTACCGCGCCGCACCGCCAACCTGTGGCTGAACAAGGCCGTGACCGATAAGCTGCGGGCCGGCGCCGGGGTGCGTTATGTGGATGCCCGTTATGCCGACCTGGCCAACCGCAACGAGCTGCCCAGCTACACCGTGGTCGATGCGGTGCTGTCGTGGCAGGCCTTGCGCAACACCACCTTCGGTTTGCAATTGAACAATCTGTTCGACCGGCAGTACGCCCAAAGCCAATACAATGAGGGCCAGCAATGGATCCTTGGCGCGCCACGCTCGTTGTTCGTGACCGCCGACTACACCTTTTGAACACGGACACCGCATGACCTCGCTGAACCTCGCCAACCTGACCTGGACGCCCTTGGGCCAGGGCCACTGTCATCACCAGTTCCAGTTGCGTGAGGCCAGCCTGCGGGTGGCGCCGGGGGAGTTCGTCGGCTTGATCGGCCCCAACGGCAGCGGCAAGACCAGCCTGCTGCGCTGCAGCTACCGCTTCAGCAAACCGCAGCAGGGCGAAGTCCGGCTCGATCACCACAACGTCTGGCAGCAGACGCCGCGCTGGTGCGCCCAACGCATCGCAGTGGTGCTGCAGGAGTTTCCCGACACCTTCGGCCTGACCGTCGAAGAAGTGGTCGCCATGGGCCGCACGCCGCACAAGGGTCTGTTCGACGGCGATACCGCCGAGGACCGCGCCATCGCCCGCCAGGCCCTGGAATCGGTAGGCCTGCTGGGTTTCGAGGAGCATGCCTTCGCGACGCTTTCCGGCGGCGAGAAGCAGCGGGTGATCCTGGCCCGGGCCCTGGCCCAGCAACCGCAGCTGCTGATCCTCGACGAGCCGACCAACCACCTCGACCCGCGCTACCAGCTGGAGTTGCTGCAACGGGTCAAGCGCCTGGGCATCGGCACCCTCGCCAGCATCCACGACCTGAACCTGGCCGCCGCCTTCTGCGACCGCCTGTACGTGCTCGATCACGGCCGCATCGTCGCCAGCGGCACGCCGGCCGAAGTCCTGACCCGCGAACTGCTGCAACAGGTGTTCGGCGTCCAGGCCCTGGTCGACGAACACCCGCTGTCCGGCTACCCACGAATCACCTGGATAACCCAACCATGACCCTGCGCGCTCTATTCCGCTCCAGCCTGGGCCTGGCCCTGTCGCTGGCCGTCGCCTCGGCCTTCGCCGAAGCCACCCGCTACCCGTTGACCGTCCACAGCTGCAACCGCGAGGTGACCTTCAAGGAAGCGCCGAAACACGCCCTGAGCCACGACATCAACATGACCCAGATGATGCTCGCCCTCGGCCTCAAGCCGCGCATGGTCGGCTACAGCGGCATCAGCGGCTGGAAGGCGGTGACGCCCGAGATGCGCACCATCCTCGACGGCCTGCCGGAGCTGGCGGCCAAATACCCCTCGGTGGAAACCCTGCTCAATGCCAACGTCGATTTCTTTTTCGCCGGCTGGGACTACGGCATGCGCGTCGGCGGCGACCTCACCCCGCAGACCCTGACGCCCCTGGGCATCAATGTGCTGGAGCTGACCGAGTCCTGCGCCTTCGTGATGAAGCGCCCGCCGGCCAGCCTCGACGACACCTACAACGACCTGCGCAACCTGGGCCGGATCTTCGATGTGCAGGAGCGCGCCAACCAGTTGATCGCCGGCATGCAGCAACAGGTCGCGGCGATCCAGCAGGACCTGCCCGCGGAAAAGCCGCGGGTGTTCCTCTACGACAGCGGCGAAGACCGCGCCATGACCTCCGGCCGCCTGGGCATGCCCCAAGCGCTGATCGACGCCGCCGGCGGGCGCAACATCCTGGATGACGTGGACGCCAGTTGGACCCGGGTCAACTGGGAGACCGTGGTCGAGCGCAACCCGCAGGTGATCGTGATCGTCGACTACAGCGAAATCACCGCCGAGCAGAAGCAGCAGTTCCTGATGGACAACCCGGCGCTGCAATCGGTGGATGCGATCCGCAACCAGCGTTTCATCGTGATCCCCTACGTGCAGGCCACGCCGGGCATCGATAACGTCGAAGCGGTACAAACCCTGGCCAAGGGATTCCACGGCGCATGATCGATCGTCGTTATGCCGGGTTGCTGACCGCCCTCGGCGCCCTGCTGCTGGCGTCCTGCGTACTGTCCCTGGGCTTCGGCTCGGCGCGGGTGCCGGTGGACGTGGTGGGGCGCATCCTGCTGCACAAGGCCTTCGGGCTGGGCGAAGTGGACTGGAGCGCCGGGCAGGAACATATCGTCTGGCTGATCCGCGTGCCGCGCATGTTGCTCGGGGCCCTGGTCGGCGCCGGGCTGGCGCTGATCGGCGCGGTGCTGCAAGCGGTGACGCGCAATCCCCTGGCCGATCCGCACCTGCTCGGGGTGACCTCCGGCGCCACCCTGGGGGCGGTGATCGTGGTGCTGCATGTCGGTGAAATCGTCGGCCTGCTGACCCTGCCCATCGCCGCCTTTATCGGCGCCCTGGCGAGCATGCTGCTGGTGCTCGGCATCGCCGCCCGCCATGGCCGGCTCGACAGCGACCGCCTGCTGCTGTGCGGGGTGGCGGTGTCCTTCGTGATGATGGCGGTGGCCAATCTGCTGCTGTTCATGGGCGACCACCGCGCCAGCTCGGCGGTGATGTTCTGGATGCTCGGCGGGCTGGGCCTGGCGCGCTGGGAACTGCTCGCGGTGCCGGCGGCCAGTGTGCTGCTGGGGCTGGGCCTGCTGCTGGGCATGGCGCGGCCGTTGAACGCGCTGATGGCCGGCGAACAGACCGCCGTGACCCTGGGCCTGAATGCGCGCAACGTGCGGCTCAAGGTATTCCTGATCGCATCCTTGATGACCGGGGTGCTGGTGTCCATCAGCGGTTCCATCGGCTTTGTCGGGCTGATGGTGCCGCATATCGCTCGGCGTCTTGTCGGCGCCGAACACCGCCGGCTGCTGCCCGTCTGTGTGCTGCTGGGCAGCCTGTTCCTGGTCTGGGTGGATGTCGCCGCCCGCACCCTGATCGCCCCCGAGGACCTGCCCATCGGCGTGGCCACGGCGGCCATTGGCGGGTTGTTCTTCATCGGCCTGATGCGCCGCCGCTAAGCCCCTGTAGCCGCTGCCGAGCCTGCGAGGCTGCGATAAGGCCCGCAGGGCCTTCAGCGGTCTTGAGAACGCCGCGCCCCTTCGGGTCGATCGCAGCCTACGGCAGCGGCTACAGGGACGGTCATCTGCAGCACCAACGGAGCGCATTCGCCCGCACCACAGACGCTTCACGGCTCCGCAATGGTGCGCCGAACGCCGCGCCCCGCCCCCTGAATACGACATTTCCATGCCCTGCGCCGACTCGGCACACCCCTTGCAAAACAGCCCTTCAGTAGTCCGCATCTGCCCATCAGAAAACTCATAAGTTCATGGAGATCGCACAATGAAGCGTCGCAGCTTGATCAAGGCTTTCACACTCACGGCCAGCATCGCCGCGATGGGCATGACCTGGACGGTCCAGGCCGCCGAGACCATCAAGGTCGGCATCCTGCATTCGCTGTCGGGGACCATGGCGATCTCCGAGACCTCGCTCAAGGACATGGCGCTGATGACCATCGACGAGATCAACGCCAAGGGCGGGGTCAACGGCAAGCAGCTGGAAGCGGTGGTGGTCGACCCGGCCTCGAACTGGCCGCTGTTCGCCGAGAAAGGCCGGCAGCTGCTGACCCAGGACAAGGTCGCCGTGGTGTTCGGCTGCTGGACCTCGGTGTCGCGCAAATCGGTGCTGCCGGTGTTCGAGGAACTCAACGGCCTGCTGTTCTACCCGGTGCAGTACGAAGGCGAAGAGATGTCGCCGAACGTGTTCTACACCGGCGCCGCGCCGAACCAGCAGGCGATCCCGGCGGTGGAATACCTGATGAGCGAAGACGGCGGCAACGCCAAGCGCTTCTTCCTGCTGGGCACCGACTATGTCTACCCGCGCACCACCAACAAGATCCTGCGCGCCTTCCTGCACGCCAAGGGCGTGGCCGACAAGGACATCGAAGAGGTCTACACCCCCTTCGGCCACAGCGATTACCAGACCATTGTCGCCAACATCAAGAAGTTCGCCGCCGGCGGCAAGACCGCAGTCATCTCCACGGTCAACGGCGACTCCAACGTGCCCTTCTACAAGGAACTGGCCAACCAGGGCCTGAAAGCCACCGAGGTGCCGGTGGTGGCCTTCTCCGTGGGCGAGGAAGAACTGCGCGGCATCGACACCAAGCCGCTGGTGGGCAACCTGGCAGCCTGGAACTACTTCGAGTCGGTGGAGAACCCGGTGAACCAGAAGTTCGTCGCCGACTGGAAAGCCTACGCCAAGGCCAAGAACCTGCCGGGCGCCGACAAGGCCGTGACCAACGACCCGATGGAAGCCACCTACGTCGGCATCCACCTGTGGGCCCAGGCGGTGGAGAAAGCCAAGTCCACCGATGTCGACAAGGTCCGTGCCGCCCTGGGCGGCCAGACCTTCGCCGCGCCGTCGGGCTACACCCTGACCATGGACCCGACCAACCACCACCTGCACAAGCCGGTGATGATCGGCGAGATCCAGCCCGACGGACAGTTCAACGTGGTCTGGCAGACCGAAGGCCCGACCCGCGCCCAGCCGTGGAGCCCATTCCTCCCGGGCAACGACAAGAAGCCGGATTACGCGGTGAAGAGCAACTGACCACCGCCTCCATCCTTCTGTAGGAGCGGAGCTTGCCCGCGATAGCGGTATTCCTGACCCACCGCCATCGCGAGCAAGCTTCGCTCCTACAGGGTTCTCTGTCGTATTCAAGGACGTGACCATGTCGTTTTTCCGCCTGCTTATGGCCTGCCTCCTGCTGTTGCCGATCGCCGCCCATGCCGGCGATGCCGAAGACTTTGTCGCGGCCAATCCCGCGCAGCAGGCCAGCCTGCTGGAAACCTGGGCCGCGCAACCCGACCCGGCGCGCATCGAGCTGCTCGGCGCCTTGCAGCAAGGCCAGCTGACCGTCGATGGGCAAGCCAAGACCCTGCGTCTGAACAATCGCCTGCGGGGCCTGATCGACACCGCCCTGGCCAGCCATCAGTTGCTCGCCAGCGACGCCGGCACCCGCCTGGCCGCCGCCCGGCAATTGCAGAAAAGCGCCAAGCCGGCGCAGCTGAAATTCCTCGAGAACACCCTGGCCGCCGAACGAGATCCGGGCGTGCATGACGCCCTGAGCCTGGCCCTGGCCAACCTGCAACTGGTGGACGGCGACCCGGCCGTGCGCCTGGCCGCGGTGCGCTTGCTGGGGGAAACCGGCGACCCGCTGGCCCGCACCCGCCTCGAAGGCCTGCTCGAAGCCGGGGTTGAAGCGGACGCCGGCGTGCGCACCGCCGCCGAAACCAGCCTGGCCCAGGTCAAGCGCAAGCTGCTGGTGGGCGACATTCTCGGCCAGGCCTTCAGCGGCCTGTCCCTGGGCTCGATCCTGCTGCTGGCGGCCCTGGGCCTGGCGATCACCTTCGGCCTGCTCGGGGTGATCAACATGGCCCACGGCGAGATGCTGATGCTCGGCGCCTACGCCACCTACATGGTGCAGCTGCTGTTCCAGCGCTACGCGCCGCAGGCCATCGAGTTCTACCCGCTGCTCGCCCTGCCGGTGGCGTTCTGCGTCACCGCCGGCATCGGCATGGCCCTGGAACGCACCGTGATCCGCCACCTCTACGGCCGCCCGCTGGAAACCCTGCTCGCCACCTGGGGCATCAGCCTGATGCTGATCCAGCTGGTGCGCCTGGTGTTCGGCGCGCAGAACGTCGAGGTGGCGAACCCGGCCTGGCTGTCGGGCGGGGTCCAGGTGCTGCCCAACCTGGTGCTGCCCTACAACCGCATCGCGATCATCGCCTTCGCGCTGTTCGTCGTCGCGCTGACCTGGCTGCTGCTGAACCAGACCCGCCTGGGCCTGAACGTGCGCGCCGTCACCCAGAACCGCAACATGGCCGCCTGCTGCGGCGTGCCCACCGGCCGGGTGGACATGCTCGCCTTCGGCCTCGGCTCCGGCATCGCCGGCCTTGGCGGCGTAGCCCTGAGCCAGGTCGGCAACGTCGGCCCGGACCTGGGCCAGAGCTACATCATCGACTCGTTCCTGGTGGTGGTGACAGGTGGCGTCGGCCAGTTGGCCGGCAGCGTGTTCGCCGCGTTCGGCCTCGGCATCGCCAACAAGATCCTGGAACCTGCAATCGGCGCCGTGCTCGGCAAGATCCTGATCCTCGCGCTGATCATTCTGTTTATCCAGAAACGTCCGCAAGGCCTCTTCGCACTCAAAGGAAGGGTGATCGACTAATGACTCAACCACTGCTCATTACCGCCAGCCAAAAGGCCGGCCCCAGGCTCACGGTCGCCGTCGGCGCGCTGATCCTCGCCGTGCTGCTGGCCCTGCCGCTGCTCTCGCTGTTGCCGGCGGACAACCCGCTGCAGGTCTCGGCCTATACCCTGACCCTGGTGGGCAAGATCCTCTGCTACGCCATAGTCGCCCTGGCCCTGGACCTGGTCTGGGGCTACGCCGGGCTGCTGTCCCTGGGCCACGGGCTGTTCTTCGCACTCGGCGGCTATGCCATGGGCATGTACCTGATGCGCCAGGCCGCGGGCGACGCCCTGCCGGCGTTCATGACCTTCCTCTCGTGGACCGAGTTGCCCTGGTACTGGAGCGGCACCGGCAATTTCCTCTGGGCCCTGTGCCTGGTGGTGCTGGCGCCGGGTTTGCTGGCGCTGGTATTCGGCTTCTTCGCCTTCCGCTCGCGGATCAAGGGCGTGTATTTCTCGATCATGACCCAGGCCCTGACCTTCGCCGGCATGCTGCTGTTCTTTCGCAACGAGACCGGCTTGGGCGGCAACAACGGTTTCACCAACTTCCGCACCCTCCTCGGGTTCGGCATCACCGAACCGGGCACCCGCGCGGCGCTGTTCCTGGCCACCGTGCTGGTGCTGGCGGCCAGCCTGTACATCGGCTGGCGCCTGGCGCGGAGCAAGTTCGGCCGGGTGCTGGCCGCGCTGCGCGACGCGGAGAACCGCCTGATGTTCTGCGGCTACGACCCGCGCGGCTTCAAGCTGTTCGTCTGGGTCCTGAGCGCGGTGCTATGCGGCCTGGCCGGCGCCTTGTACGTGCCCCAGGTGGGCATCATCAACCCCAGCGAGATGTCGCCGACCAACTCCATCGAGGCTGCCGTCTGGGTTGCCCTGGGCGGGCGTGGCACGCTGATCGGCCCGCTGCTCGGCGCCGGGGTGGTCAACGGCATGAAGAGCTGGTTCACCGTGGCCTTTCCGGAGTACTGGCTGTTCTTCCTCGGCGCGCTGTTTATCGTGGTGACCCTGTACCTGCCAAAAGGCGTGATCGGCCTGCTGAAAAAACGAGGTGAACAATGAGAGTCACTGCGACAGCCGACTTCATGCTCGAACCCATTCTCGACTCCTCGACTCTTGATGCAAATCGGGACGCCGGCGCCAGCCGCGACGCCATCGGTCTCGGCCAGGCCGTCGGCAAGGGCCTCAATACCCGCCACGGGACCCTCCTGACCCTGGAAGACATCAGCGTCAGCTTCGACGGTTTCAAGGCCCTCAACGACCTGAACCTGTACATCGGCGTCGGCGAACTGCGCTGCATCATCGGCCCCAATGGCGCGGGCAAGACCACCCTGATGGACGTGATCACCGGCAAGACCCGGCCCACCCAGGGCAAGGCCTGGTTCGGCGAAACCCTGGACCTGACGCAGATGAGCGAGGTACAGATCGCCCAGGCCGGCATCGGCCGCAAGTTCCAGAAGCCCACGGTGTTCGAGGCCCTGAGCGTGTTCGAGAACCTGGAGCTGGCGCAGAAGACCGACAAGTCGGTGTGGGCCAGCCTGCGGGCCAGGCTCTCCGGCGAGCAAAAGGACCGTATCGACGAAGTGCTGGACACCATTCGCCTGACGGCCTCGGCGCAGCGCCAGGCCGGCCTGCTGTCCCACGGCCAGAAGCAGTTCCTGGAGATCGGCATGCTGCTGATGCAGGACCCGCAATTGTTGCTGCTCGACGAGCCGGTGGCGGGCATGACCGATGCCGAGACCGCGTTCACCGCCGAGCTGTTCAAACGCCTGGCCGGCAAGCATTCGCTGATGGTGGTAGAGCACGACATGGGCTTCGTCGGCGCCATCGCCGACCACGTCACCGTGCTGCACCAGGGCAGCGTGCTGGCCGAAGGGTCGCTGGCACAGGTGCAGGAAAACCAACGGGTGATCGAGGTCTATCTCGGCCGCTGACGATTCTCTGTAGGAGCGAGGCTTGCCCGCGATAGCCGCGCAGCGGCGATCCCACCGTCACCTCACGTCATCGTCGAGATTTTTCGCGGGCAAGTCGGATCGCCGCCCGCTCGCTCCTACAGGTATTAGGGGAATTCGAAATGCTGCAAGTCGACAAGCTGCACCAGTACTACGGCGGTAGCCATATCCTGCGGGGCCTGAGCTTCGAGGCGCAGGTCGGCGAAGTCACCTGCCTGCTCGGACGCAACGGCGTGGGCAAGACCACCCTGCTCAAATGCCTGATGGGCCTGTTGCCGGCCAAAGAAGGCGCGGTGACCTGGGAGGGCCGGGCCATCACTGGCTACAGGCCCCACCAACGGGTCCAGGCCGGCATCGCCTACGTGCCCCAGGGCCGGGAGATCTTCGGCCGCCTGACCGTGGAAGAAAACCTGCTGATGGGGCTTTCGCGCTTCCCCGGCTCCCAGGCCAGGGAAGTCCCGGCCTTTATCTACGAGCTGTTCCCGGTGCTGCTGCAGATGAAACAGCGGCGTGGCGGCGACTTGTCCGGCGGCCAGCAACAGCAGCTGGCCATCGGCCGGGCCCTGGCCAGCCGGCCACGGCTGCTGATCCTCGACGAACCCACCGAAGGCATCCAGCCGTCGGTGATCAAGGAAATCGGCGCGGTGATCAAGCAACTCGCGGCCCGGGGCGACATGGCCATCCTGCTGGTGGAACAGTTCTACGATTTCGCCGCCGAACTGGCCGACCAGTACCTGGTGATGTCCCGGGGCGAAATCGTCCAGCAGGGCCGGGGCGCGCAGATGGAGGCCGAGGGAGTACGCGGCCTGGTCGCGATCTAAGTTGCAATCCGCATTTTGATCTACGTTAGGATCTAGCCTGTCGCCTCCGGACCACCAGCACCCATCATGAACCTGCCTGCCCCTACCGCCCTGTTCACCCCCAGCTGGCATGCCGAACTGGAACTCGGCTATGCCCGCTTCGGCGATTGCACGCGCCCGGTCCAGCGTCGGCACCAGGGCCCGCTGCGGGTGCAGAAGCACCTGTACGCCGAAGGCCCCGAGGTCTGCCAGCACATCATCGTCCACCCGCCCGGGGGGATCGCCGGCGGCGACCGCCTGGAGATCCGCGCCAGCGTCGAGCGCGACGCCTGGGCGCAACTGACCAGCCCCGGCGCCGCCAAGTGGTATCGCGCCGCCGGGCCCGCCTATCAGGCCCTGACCTTGAACATCGCCGCCGGTGCCACACTGGAATGGCTGCCCCAGGAAACCATAGTGTTCAGCGCCGCCCAGGCCGAACTGAGCACCCGCATCGAGTTGCAGGGCGACGCCCGGCTGTTCTATTGGGATGTGGTGGCGCTGGGCCGACCCGCCAGCGACGAACGCTTCGAGCATGGGCATTTCCAGTCGCACCTGGACATTCGCCGCGACGGCCAGTTGCTCTGGCACGAGCGCCAGCGCATTGTCGGCGGCGACGGTTTGCTGGACTCGCCGATCGGCCTGGACGGCCAGCCGGTGTTCGCCACCTTGCTGGCCAGCGGCGAGATCGATGCGCAACTGCTGGAACGCTGCCGCGCCTTGCACGACACCGGGCAGCACACGGTGCGTGGCGACCTGACACAACTGCCCGGCCTGCTGGTGGCCCGCTGCCTGGCCAGCGAAGCGCTGCTGGCCCGGGCCTGGCTGATCGACCTGTGGCGCCTGCTGCGCCCCGCCCTGCTGGGCCGCGAGGCCGTGCCACCGAGGATCTGGAGCACATGAACATAGCTACCTGTAGGAACGCTGCAACGCTTTTCAATGGCCTGACAACGGATCTCCAACAATGGACCTGACCCCACGCGAAAAAGACAAGTTGCTGATCTTCACCGCCGGCCTGGTGGCCGAGCGGCGCCTGGCCCGGGGCGTGAAGCTCAACTACCCGGAAGCCATGGCCTATATCTCGGCGGCGCTGCTCGAAGGCGCCCGCGACGGCCAGACCGTGGCCGAGCTGATGCACTACGGCACCACCCTGCTGAGCCGGGAACAGGTAATGGAAGGCATCCCGGAGATGATTCCGGAAATCCAGGTGGAAGCGACCTTCCCCGACGGCACCAAGCTGGTCACCGTCCATCAACCCATCGCCTGAGGCCGCACCATGACGTATTCCATCCGCGATGCCGTGGATACCGATCTGCCGGCGATCCGCGACATCTATAACGACGCCGTGCTCAACACCACGGCGATCTGGAACGAGCAGGCCGTGGACCTGGGCAACCGCCAGGCCTGGTTCAGCGCCCGGCAGGCCCAGGGGTATCCGGTCCTGGTGGCGGTCGACGCCGAGCAGAACGTGCTCGGCTACGCCTCGTTCGGCGACTGGCGGCCCTTCGACGGCTTTCGCCACACCGTCGAGCACTCGGTCTATATCCGCAGCGACCAGCGCGGCAACGGCCTGGGCCCACGCTTGATGCAAGCGCTGATCGAGCGGGCCGGGCACTGCGACAAACATGTGATGGTTGCGGCCATCGAAAGCGGCAATGCCGCCTCGATCCGCCTGCATGAACGCCTGGGGTTCGTCACCACCGGGCAGATGCCGCAAGTGGGCACCAAGTTCGGCCGCTGGCTGGACCTGACCTTCATGCAGTTGACCCTCGATCCGGGGGCGTTGCCGCCCTCCACCCACCCAGAGAAATAGCGATGAACACTGCCCATTTGCGTCGAGTCCATGCGGAGAGCTTCGCCCACTATCGTCAGGGCCTGATTGATCTGTTGTTCGACGCCGTGGGCCACGGCGCCTCGATTGGTTTCATGGCCGACCTCGACCAGGAACAGGCCAGCGCCTACGTCAACAACGTCCAGGCCAGCATCGCCGACGGCAGCCTGCTGCTGTGGGTAGTGGTGCAGGACGAAGTGGTCCTGGCCAGTGTGCAATTGGCGCTGTGCCAGAAGCCCAACGGCCTCAATCGCGCCGAGGTGCAGAAGCTGCAAGTGCGCCACGACGCCCGCCGCCGCGGCATGGGCCAGCAGCTGATGCACGCCGTGGAGCACACGGCGCGCCAGCTCAAGCGCGGTCTTTTGTATCTGGACACCGAGGCCGGCTCGGACGCCGAAGCCTTCTACAGCTCGCTGGGCTACACCCGGGTCGGCGAGCTGCCCAACTACTGCCAAAGCCCGGACGGCACCTACAGCCCGACCGCCATCTACTTCAAGACGTTGGAGCAACCCCAATGATCCCAGGCGAATACCAGATCCAGCCCGGCGACATCGAACTCAACGCCGGCCGCCGCACCCTCAGCCTGAGCGTGGCCAACAGCGGCGACCGGCCGATCCAGGTGGGCTCGCACTATCACTTTTTCGAAACCAACGACGCCCTGGCCTTCGACCGCGCCGCCAGCCGTGGCATGCGCCTGAATATCCCGGCCGGCACCGCCGTACGCTTCGAGCCGGGCCAGACCCGCGAAGTGGAACTGGTGGAACTGGCCGGCCGGCGCCGGGTATTCGGCTTTGCCGGGCGGGTCATGGGCGATCTGGACTGAGCGCAATCCCTGTAGCCGCTGCCGCAGGCTGCGATGGCTGCGAAGCGACCCCTGCATTTCAACGTGAACGAAGGTCCTCCGGCCCTTAACGCAGCCTTCGGCAGCGGCTACAGGTGCCCGACTCCATTCTTAGGAAGGTGCAATGAAGATTTCCCGCCAAGCCTACGCCGACATGTTCGGCCCCACCGTCGGCGACAAGGTGCGCCTGGCGGATACCGAGCTGTGGATCGAAGTCGAGAAGGACTTCACCACCTACGGCGAAGAAGTGAAGTTCGGCGGCGGCAAGGTGATCCGCGACGGCATGGGCCAGGGCCAGCTGCTGGCGGCCGAGGTGGTCGACACCCTGATCACCAACGCCCTGATCGTCGACCACTGGGGCATCGTCAAGGCCGACGTCGGCCTCAAGGACGGACGCTCTTGCAGCCAGCCCTTTCAAGGGCTGGTGCTTAGAGCGGATCCTGGGGTTGCATGTCCCAAGGCGCGC
>NZ_JBNNVU010000073.1:0-27990 GCF_050280705.1 Pseudomonas sp. NPDC089530
CGTCTTTCATGGGGGCTCCGTAGGGATGAATCAGGACGCGCCGGCGTCCCGCAGCAGTTTGGCGATGGCGGTCTGGCCGCGGTTTTGCGCCTGCTTTCGTCCGGGCACGGCAGCGGGTACGGATGCAGCTTGCGCTCGGGGAAGCCCTGCACCGCGGCGCGGGTGTTGCGGAACAGCACGCGGCCGGTGCCGTGGCGGTCCAGCAGCTCGCGCACCAGACGCGCCTTGGCGTCGCTGTCGCCCTCGTTGACGGCGGCGAGCAGGGCTTCGCCTTCGTTGCCGAGGAAGCCGTGGATGGTCTGGTGTGCCTGTGGCGACAGACGGCCGTCATCCAGCAACTCCTGTACGGCTTCGGCCACCGGGCGATAGTTCTCGCTCTCGGCGCGGAAGGCCGCCAAGTCGTGGAAACGGTTCGGGTCGAGCAGGCGCAGACGGGCGAAGTGGCTGTCCTGGCCCAGCTGTTCCGGGGTCGCGGTGAGCAGCAGCACGCCGGGGATCACCTCGGCCAGCTGTTCCACCAGCGCGTATTCCGGGCTGATCTGGTCTTCGTGCCACACCAGGTGGTGGGCTTCGTCGACCACCATCAGGTCCCAGCCGGCGGCGAACAGCGCGTCCTGGGCCTTGTCGTCGTCCACCAGCCATTCCAGGGCCACCAGGGCGAGCTGGGTGTCCTCGAAGGGGTTGGCGGCATCGCTTTCGATAAAGCGTTCTTCATCGAACAGCGCGACCTGCAGGTTGAAGCGCCGGCGCATTTCCACCAGCCACTGGTGCTGCAGGTTTTCCGGAACCAGGATCAGCACGCGGCTGGCGCGGCCCGACAGCAGCTGGCGATGGATCACCAGGCCGGCTTCGATGGTCTTGCCCAGGCCCACTTCGTCCGCCAGCAGGACCCGCGGCGCGATACGGTCGGCGACTTCACGGGCAATGTGCAACTGGTGGGCGATCGGTTGGGCACGCGCGCCGCCCAGGCCCCAGAGCGAGGACTGCAACTGGCGGCTGGTGTGTTCCAGGGTGTGGTAGCGCAGGGAGAACCAGGCCAGCGGGTCGATCTGCCCGGCGAACAGACGGTCGCTGGCCAGACGGAACTGGATGAAGTTCGAGAGTTGGGTTTCCGGCAGGGTGACGCTTTCGTTCTGCCCGTTGAGGCCGTGGTAGACCAGCAGGCCGTCGACGTCGTCGACTTCGCGCACGGTCATTTTCCAGCCTTCGAAGTGGGTGATGGTGTCACCCGGGGAAAACCGCACGCGGGTGAGGGGCGCATTCCGTAGCGCATACTGGCGAGTGTCGCCAGTGGCCGGATAGAGCACGGTCAGCAAGCGGCCGTCCTGTGCCAGAACGGTGCCTAGACCTAGCTCGGCTTCGCTGTCACTGATCCAGCGTTGCCCCGGTTGATACTGCTGCGCCATGCTGCCTGACTCCCGCCTTGAAAAAGCCGGCTATGTTAACGGATCGACGCCCTCAGGCCAAAGGGCTGTGACAAAAACAACTACGCTTGGAAGGTAGCGTATCGGAGCGCTTATCGGAGCCTGGGGCACGATCGGCTGACGATTGGGTCACAAGTTTGCGACCGATGGCTCAAGTCGTCCCCTCGGCAGCCGACAGCCTGCCCACAGGAGAACCAATAATATGCTGCCCCCGATGCTGCCCTTGAGTGCCGTGCCAGTGACTTCCCAGCAGGACCCGATCCGGCCGCGCCCGGACATTCCGCCGGTGGTCTCGGTGCAACAGAGTTCCAATGAAAGCACCATCGACCTGCAGAAACGCGATGCCGAACAGTCGGCGTTGCTGCTGCGGGAAGAACAACAACGCCAGCAAAGGAAAAAACGCCAGCGCGAGGCGCAAGACGATGCCGAGCTGCATCTGGCCGAGCCCGGCGATGGGCTCAATGCCGACAACACCGTGCCCGTGGTGCCGCTGATCGAGGACGCGCCGCGCCAGGGGTTGTGGGTCGACGTGCAGGTCTAGGCGCGCGTGTTCGGCTCCGCCAGTTCTCGCAATGCCTGCAGCAGCAGGTCGGCTTCTTCTTCCGTGTTCAGATGGCTTACCGAGATCCGCGCAATGCTGGTCAGGCCGCGGGCCTGCATATCCAGCGGGGTATAGGCAACGCCGTTGGCGCCGATATTGATGCCCTGGCGCGCCAGTCGCTGCTTCAGCTCGAAAGCATCCCAGTCCGGCAGGGTAAAGGCGATCAGCCCCGATTGCCGTTGCTCGGACCCCAGGTCCTGGCGCTGCAGGCCGGGGATGGCGTCGAGCCCGAGGCGGATGCGGCGGCTCAAGCCATCGATGCGCTGGCGTATGGCATCGACCCCGATGGCGTTCAGCTGGCTCAGGGCCGCCTCCAGTCCGGCCAGCAGGACCAGGGATACCTCGCTGGTTTCAAAGCGCCGGGCATCCTCGCGCAGGGGAAATGCCTGTCCATCCCAAGGGGCTGACAGCACATCCCGCGGCCCCGGATCCAGGCGTTGCAGGAACTCCGGGCGGACATACAGCAGGGCGGTACCGCGCGGGCCCCGCAGGTATTTGCGCCCGGCGCCCTTGAGCACATCGCATTGCAAGGCCTGCACATCACAGGGCAACTGCCCCAGGGCCTGCCCGGCGTCGATGAAATAGGGAATCTGCCGGGCCCGGGCCAGTTCGCCAACGGCCTCCGCCGGGTTGATCAGGCCGCCGTTGGCCGGCAGCCAGGTCAGGGCGATCAGGCGCACCCGCGCATCGAGCAGTTGTTCGAGGGCCGCGACCGAGACCGCGCCCTGGCTATCGCAGGGGATGACCTCCAGGCGGGCGCCGGCGCTGACCGCGGGCGCCATGCAGGCCAGGTTGCCGCCCCATTCATGGCGCCCGAGCAGAATCCGGTCCCCCGCCCGCCAGGGCCCCAGCGCATTGAAGGCCATGCCCCAGGCTGCGGAGCCGCTGCTGGCGAAGGCAATGGCGGCGCTGCTGGTATTGAGCAGCCGGGCGGCGGCCTGGCGCGCCCGCTCCTGGATCAGCGCACCGTGACCGGCGGCCTCCATGGGGCCTTCCCTGGCTTCGCGATGCAGCTGTTCGAGCATGGCGTCGAGGGTCGCCTGGCTGGGGAGCGACGCCCCGGCATGGTTGAAGTGGATGACCTGGGCGCAGCCCGGAGTGGCCGCTCGCAGTTGGCGGATGTGTTCCGGGCTCAGGCTGTTCATGGCAACAGCTCGAAGATCGCGTCGATCTCCACCGCCACGCCGCCCGGCAGGCTGGCCACGCCCACGGCGGTACGGGCATGTCGGCCTTTTTCGCCGAGGACGTTGACCAGCAGGTTGGAGGCGCCGTTGGCCACCGCGCCCTGGCGCTGGAAGTCGGCGCTGGCGGCAATGAATACGCCCAGGCGCAGGGTGTGCGACAGGCGCGAGAGGTCGTCATCCAGCGCATCGCTCAATTGCGCGAGCAGCCCCAGGGCCGCCAGCTCGGCAGCCTCGATGCCTTGTTCTTCGGACAAGGATTCGCCAAGGCGTCCGGTATAGGCCGGCGTGGCGCCATGCAGGGGGATCTGCCCGGAGATGAACAGCAGGTTCTGGCTGCGGGTATGGTTGACATAGTTGGCGATCGGCTGGCTCGGGGCAGGCAGCTTGAAGCCCAGTTGTTGAACGCGTTGGCTGAGAGAGTGATGCATGGCGAGTCCTCTGGTTGAAGGGGCTCAGCATGTTCAGCCTCGAGGTGGCGGACAAACGGATAGATCTGATTCGACGTATCGAAATTTCTCACCCGTCGAGGTGGTCGCCTGATTCGAGGATCAGCCAGTCGACGAAGGCGGCAGTCGCCGGGGCGAGCGGACCCTCGGCGGTCACCAGCCAGTAGCCGATAGCGCTGTCCAGGGGCGGCAGGTCGAAGGCCGGCACCAGGCTGCCTTCGGCCAGGCGCCGCTGGATCAACTGGTGGCGGCCCATGGCGATGCCTTGGCCGGCGACGGCGGCTTCGACCACGATGTTGTAGTCGTGCAGCATCAGGCTGGGGTAGCCGCTGAGGTCGAAGTGATGGTGCCTGCTCCAGTCGTTCCATTCGAACGGCTGGTGCGACCTGGCCATGAGCAGCGGCCCCTGGGCCAGCCCGCGGGCCTTGAATTCGGGGCTGCACACCGGGGCTATGCGTTCTGCCATGAAGCGCCTGGCCTGGACGTTCGGCCAGCCGCCCTTGCCATAACGGATGGCCAGGTCGACTTCGCCGCCCGCGACGTCCGCCAGGCCGATATCCGGTAGCAGTTCGACGCGAATCCTTGGGTGCAGGCGGGTGAAGCCGGCCAGTCGCGGCGCCAGCCACAGGGTGGCGAACGAGGCCAGCAGGCCGATGCGCAATACGCTTTCATGAGCCATTGCATCGCGCAGGTCGTGGGTCGCCTGGGCGATGCGTTCCAGGGCCGGGCGAATCTGCAGGTAGTAGGCGTTGCCGGCTTCGGTCAGGTCGATCGCTCGGGTCCGGCGAACGAACAGGCGTTTGTCCAGGTAGTCTTCGAGTTTGTGTACCTGATGGCTGATCGCGCTTTGGGTCACCGACAGTTCCTGGGCGGCCTTGACGAAACTCAGGTGCCGGGCCACGGCCTCGAATGCGCGCAGGGCCAGCAGGGGCGGGAGGGCCTTGGATAATTCCACGTCATACATCCTTTGCCGAACGCTGAAAGTGCCGATTCTGCTGGGAAAGCATCGCCAAGGCACCGACTTTATTCTGTTGGACAGGCGCCTGGCGCTGGTCAGCCGCCGCCTCAGGTCGCATTATTGGCAAACCCGCAAGGGCCAGAGCCCGCTGTCCAGAAGCTCCGCCCGACATTGACCCGAATGATGCAAGCCGACGCCATGAGCCAAGACGACAACCTGATCGACCTGAACGCCGAACGTGCCAAGCGTGTGCATGACCTGAAGGAAAAGCGCCTGAACGAAGTGCGCCAGGCCTTCGAGCAGGCCATGCCCCTGGGCAAGCCGAAAAAGAAGTCCAAAAAGCCGAAAAAGCGCTGATACGGGCCCGATCCGTTGACGCAAGTCAGTTATTCCCCCTCCCTGTCGCCCTGTCTTGGGCGACATTGACCCCGGTCAATTTTCCCCGCCGCCTCTTTGGTTAACTTAGCCCCATCGCAACAGGGCATGAGCAGGAGGCCAGTCATGTTTTTCGATAATGTGGTGATCGCCGGAGTGCTGACTGTCGGCCTCATGGTTCTGTTTTTCGCAGGGTTTGGATTTTTCATCTGGAAAGATGCGCATAAACGCAAAAAACCTTAAATCTTTCCGGTAACGAGCACGCAAGGCATTTTGGGCAACTTCGGTTGCCCTTTTTTTTGCCCGTGTGTTTTGTAGGAAAACGATCATTGCTGCCGGCATAAAAAAAGGTGCGACCCGAAGGGCGCACCTTTTTTGTTGCCGGCCGGGGCATCAGCTCCCGAGGGCTTTCGAGGCCAGCCAGAACAGACCAGCCGACAGCGCCACGGTCGCTGGCAGGGTCAGTACCCAGGCCAGCAGGATGGTGCGGATGGTGCCGCTTTGCAGGCCGCTCTTGTTCGCCACCATGGTCCCGGCCACGCCCGAGGACAGCACATGGGTGGTCGATACCGGCAGGCTGAAGATGTTGGCCATACCGATCAGGCCGGCGGCGGTGATCTGCGCCGACATGCCCTGGGCATAGGTCATGCCTTGCTTGCCGATCTTTTCACCGATGGTCTGGACCACGCGTTTCCAGCCGATCATGGTCCCCAGGCCAAGGGCCAGGGCCACGGCCAGGATCACCCAGAACGGGGCGTATTCGGTGGTGGCGGTCAGGTCCTTGCGCAGTTTGTCCAGGTCGGCCTTTTCACGGGCGGCGAGGTCTGGCAGTTTGCCGACCTTCTTCGCCGTGTCGTCCAGGCAGAGCAGGTAACGACGCACTTCGATACGGCTTTCGGCCGACAGCGAGTGATAGTCGGCTACGCCCTTGAGGGTACCCAGCAGGGCGGCGATGGTCGGTTCGGTCTGTTGCGGGTTGCAGCGGAACTTGCCTGGCAGGTCGTCTTTCACGCTTTTGCCCAGGGCCAGGAACTCGCCCAGGGAATCCTGGTTGCGCTGGTAGAACTGGCTCAGGTGCAGGGTGGCGTCGCGGGTACGTTCGATCTGGTAGGTGGTGCTGTTCAGGTCGAGCACGAACTGCGCCGGCACGATACCGATCAGCACCAGCATGATCAGGCCGATACCTTTCTGACCGTCGTTGGAGCCGTGCACGAAGCTCACGGCCATGGCCGAGATCACCAGGACCAGGCGGTTCCAGAAGGGCGGGTGTTTCTTGTCGTCGATCTTGCGGCGGTCTTCCGGGGTCTTGTGCATCTTCGAGATCGGGCGCCACCACTTCAGGCCGATCAGCACCAGGGCGGCAATCAGGAAGCCAGCCATCGGCGAGAACACCAGGGAGGCACCGATATCGATCGCCTTCTGCCAGTTCACGCCATCGCCCAGCGGGATGTCGTTGAGCAGGGCGTTGGCCAGGCCGACCCCGAGGATCGAGCCGATCAGGGTGTGGGAGCTGGAAGCGGGAATACCGAAATACCAGGTGCCCAGGTTCCAGGTGATGGCCGCGGCCAGCAACGAGAAGACCATGGCCAGGCCGTGGCCGGTGTTGACGTTGATCAGCAGCTCGACCGGCAGCAGATGGACGATGGCATAGGCCACGCCGACGCCGCCCAGCAGCACGCCGAGGAAATTGAATACACCGGAAAAGAACACGGCCAGGTGCGGCGGCATGGCTTTGGTGTAGATAACAGTGGCAACCGCATTTGCGGTGTCATGAAAGCCGTTGATGAACTCGTAGGCGAGGACAAAAGCCAGGGCGAGCAAGAGGCTCACAAGCACCCAAGCATCCAGTCCGCTGAATAAATCGATCATGAAGGTTTTCTGACCCGGTCATAAGGGGGCGCGATTATGCCAGAAAACCCTGGTAATCAATGCACTAGGTGCTGGTTGGTAACATTCTTCAACGAAAAAGCCGGAGGCAGGCCAATGGCCATGCCATTTTTCAGGGCACGGACAAACCATTGATTTTATTGGCGATCATGCCGAGGGGCAGGGGCGCGACGCCAGGTCAAATCGTTCAAACGCTTGTATGAAATTTCAGTCCTTGGGCACTTTTCGAGCCCTTGGGCCGCAGATGGGGTAAGGCCTGCCCGGCCTCGCGCTCGAAACGGTCTGCGCAAGGCCCGGGACATGGGAGATCTTCAGGCGCGGAGCATCACGGCTGTTCTGCCTTGAGCTCTTTTTCCATCTTTTGCAATTCTTGGGTAAAGGCCTGATCTTGGATGCTGGCCCGCTTGCGCCATGGTTTGCGTTCCGGTTCGGGCTGGGCGGCGTAAGTGGTGACTTCGCCTCCGTAAACTTCCTTGTAACGTTGTTCCTGGCGCTCAAGTTCCGCGCGCAGTTCGTCTTTCGTCACAGTGTTACCTAACTGATTTGAGATAATTCCGGCGATACACAGCGCTTCGATCGGGTTTGGCGAACCACCTCGTACTCGCCTCGATTAACAGGACGGAGTTGCGTGGGGGATTCGCCAAGCCGCGTTCTTGTTGCATGTGGCCACGCCACCGGAGAAGAACAACTGTCGTAGCAACAGCTAATTTTTGCAAACGCATTGGCCGGGTATATCGGGATGAGGGTCAAGCGTTTGCCGAGGAGACGCCACTTGCCTGTACGCCACCTGATGATACTGGAGAATACAAAAAACGCCGGTGATCACTTGGCTCATTATAGCGGCGGCCATGAATAACTCTATCGACAATAAGTTAAAAATCTTCAACTTCATATCAAGGTTTTGTTACACCCAAGTTTTAATCCGGGTCATGCCGCAGTTCTGTATCAATGTCTGACAAGTTGTACGGATTAATCTGATCAACCGAGACCTTATATTGGCGGCGGAAAACAGGCGGGCGGGAAAGGGCGATCCGCACGGATTGCGATTATCGGGCGGCAGTTCGATAATCGCCCAATGTTGGCCGCACAGGCTTGTGCACCTTTGCCAATACGGCTTGTAATAAGCCGGACCTCCGCCGTAGAGAACTTAAATGAACGATCAATTGCGTAACTCCTTCGCTTCCGTGGCGCCACCGATTGTCGCGTCACCGGCCAAGCGGATTCAGGCGCTGACGGGTGATCCGGATTTCATGACCTCTCTGGCCCGCGGGCTGGCGGTGGTGCAGGCCTTTCAGGAGCGCAAGCGCCATCTGACCATCGCCCAGATCAGCCATCGCACGGAGATTCCCCGTGCCGCCGTGCGCCGCTGCCTGCACACCTTGATCAAGCTTGGCTACGCCACCACCGATGGCCGGACCTATTCGTTGCTGCCCAAGGTGCTGACGCTGGGGCATGCCTATCTGTCTTCCACGCCACTGGCGGTGTCGGCCCAGCCTTACCTGGACCGCATGAGCGAGCAACTGCACGAAGCCTGCAACATGGCCACTCTGGAAGGCGACGACATTCTCTACATCGCCCGTTCGGCCACCACCCAGCGCCTGATTTCGGTCGACCTCTCGGTCGGCGGGCGCCTGCCGGCCTACTGCACCTCCATGGGGCGGATCCTGCTGGCGGCATTGGACGACGCCTCGTTGCGCGAATACCTCGAGCATGCCGAGCTGCAAGCCAAGACCAGCCGCACCCTGCACACTCCGGAGGCGTTGCTCGAATGCCTGCAACAGGTCAGGCAGCAGGGCTGGTGCATCGTCGACCAGGAACTGGAGCAAGGCCTGCGCTCCATCGCCGTGCCGGTGTACGACGCTTCGGGCCAGGTGCTGGCTGCGCTGAACGTCAGCACCCATGCCGGCCGCGTCAGCCGCGCCGAGCTGGAACAGCGCTTTTTGCCGGGGCTGCTCAGCGCCAGCCGCGACCTCAGTGCCCAATTGTTCGCCTGAGGGCGGCTTTCTTAAGCTGTTCGATTAACGCACAGATACGCGCTTGGCGAATTGACGCTCTTTCCCTTGCCTCATTAATGTCGCGGCAGCGTCATCCGGCGACTGGAGCTTGCCTCTCCGGCAGCCGGGCGGCGACCTCCATAATAATGAAGAGGCCAACCCCCCATGAGCATCGCCCGCGCGCCCAGCCGCGCCTCTGTGTCCTGCCTTCGCCCGCCGACGGCCTGATCTCCCAAGCCCATTTTCGATCCGAACCGGCCAGCCCTGGCTGGCACCCGTTCGCCTGCGTTTTTTGCGTGGAATAAAAATAATGAACCAGCCTCAATCCGCTGTAGGGAACTGCCTCGATGTGCAGTCCTTCATCAATGCCCAGCCGCTGTCGCGCTACCAGTGGCGGGTAGTGATCCTGTGTTTCCTGATTGTGTTCCTCGATGGTCTCGATACCGCGGCCATGGGCTTCATCGCGCCGGCGCTGTCCCAGGATTGGGGCATCGACCGTGCCAGCCTCGGCCCGGTGATGAGCGCGGCGCTGATCGGCATGGTCTTCGGCGCGTTGGGTTCCGGCCCGCTGGCCGACCGCTTCGGGCGCAAAGTGGTGCTGGTGGGGGCGGTGCTGCTGTTCGGAGCCTTCAGCCTGGCCTCGGCCTACAGCAGCAATGTCGATCAGTTGCTGGTGCTGCGGTTCCTCACCGGCCTGGGCCTGGGGGCGGGCATGCCGAACGCCACCACACTGCTCTCCGAGTACACCCCGGAGCGTCACAAGTCGTTGCTGGTGACCAGCATGTTCTGTGGCTTCAACCTGGGCATGGCCGGCGGCGGGTTCATTTCCGCCAAGCTGATTCCGGCGTTCGGCTGGCACAGCCTGCTGTTGATCGGCGGGATCCTGCCGCTGATCCTGGCGCTGGTGCTGCTGGCCTGGCTGCCGGAGTCGGCGCGTTATCTGGTGGTGCGTAATCGCGGCACAGACAAGGTGCGCAAGGCCCTGGCGCCGATCGAGCCGGCCACGGTCGGCCAGGCTTCGAGCTTCAGCGTGCCGGAACAGAAGACGGTGAAGGCGCGCAACGTGTTCGCGGTGATCTTCTCCGGGACCTACAGCGTCGGCACCTTGCTGTTGTGGCTGACCTATTTCATGGGGCTGGTGATCGTCTACCTGCTGACCAGCTGGCTGCCGACCCTGATGCGCGACAGCGGCGCGAGCATGGAGCAGGCCGCCTTTATCGGCGCGCTGTTCCAGTTTGGCGGCGTCCTCAGTGCCGTGGCAGTGGGCTGGGCCATGGATCGCTTCAACCCGCACAAGGTGATCGGCACCTTCTACCTGCTGGCCGGGGTCTTTGCCTACGCCGTGGGGCAGAGCCTGGGCAACATCACCCTGCTGGCGACCCTGGTGCTGATCGCCGGCATGTGCGTCAACGGCGCGCAGTCGGCGATGCCGTCCCTGGCCGCGCGCTTCTACCCGACCCAGGGCCGCGCCACCGGTGTGTCGTGGATGCTCGGCATCGGGCGCTTCGGCGCGATTCTCGGCGCCTGGATGGGCGCCACGCTGCTGGGGCTGGGCTGGAACTTCGAACAGGTGCTGACCGCGCTGGTGATCCCGGCGGCGCTGGCGACCACGGCGGTGGTGATCAAGGGCATGGTCAGCCATGCCGATGCGACCTGATCGATGACCTTCTCGCGGGCGCCTTGTCTTGTAGGAGCGAGGCTTGCCCGCGATGCTCTTGGTAATAGATAGCCCTACAACAATATGTTCGATAAACGAACACTTAGTCGATTATCGGATTGTTCGGTTTTTCCCCCCGACTTACTCTTCAGTCATCCAGGCCGCATCCCTTGCGCCTTTTTCTTCCAGTCGCTCAATAACAATCGGGAGATCCCCATGGCTGAAATCCTTTCGCTGCACGACGCGGTGAAGCAGTTCATCAACGACGGCGATACCGTCGCGCTCGAAGGCTTCACCCACCTGATCCCCACGGCCGCGGGTCATGAAATCATTCGCCAGGGCAAGCAAGACCTGACCCTGGTACGGATGACCCCCGACCTGATCTACGACCAGTTGATCGGCGCCGGTTGTGCCCGCAAGCTGATTTTCTCCTGGGGTGGCAACCCCGGCGTGGGTTCCCTGCATCGCTTGCGCGACGCGGTGGAGAAACAATGGCCCCATGCCCTGGAGATCGAAGAACACAGCCACGCCGACCTGGCCAACGCCTACGTGGCCGGGGCCTCGGGCCTGCCCTTCGCAGTGCTGCGCGCCTATGCCGGCTCCGACCTGCCCAAGGTCAATCCGCTGATCAAGAGCGTGACCTGCCCGTTCACCGGCGAAGTGCTGGCGGCGGTGCCGTCGGTGCGTCCCGACGTCACCGTGATCCACGCGCAGAAAGCCGACCGCAAGGGCAACGTGCTGCTGTGGGGCATCCTCGGCGTGCAGAAGGAGGCCGCCCTGGCCGCCAAGCGCTGCATTGTCACCGTGGAAGAAATCGTCGACGACCTGAACGCGCCGATGAATGCCTGCGTGCTGCCGACCTGGGCCCTGAGCGCGGTCTGCCATGTGCCGGGCGGCGCCCATCCGTCCTACGCCCACGGTTACACCGAGCGCGACAACATCTTCTACCAGGCCTGGGACCCGATCGCTCGCGACCGCGCAACCTTCACCGCCTGGATCAACGAATACATCCGCGGCAGTGCCGACTTCAGCGAATTCCAGGCCAAGCTGGCCGCCGCAACGGGGGCCAAATAATGACCTACACCACCAATGAAATGATGACCGTGGCTGCTGCCCGCCGCCTGCGGAACGGCTCGGTGTGCTTCGTCGGCATTGGCCTGCCGTCCAAGGCCGCCAACCTGGCGCGCCTGACCTCGTCGCCGGACGTGGTGCTGATCTACGAATCCGGCCCGATCGGCGCCAAGCCGAGCGTGCTGCCGCTGTCCATCGGCGACGGCGAGCTGGCCGAGACCGCGGACACCGTGGTGCCCACCGGCGAGATCTTCCGCTACTGGCTGCAGGGCGGGCGCATCGACGTCGGCTTCCTCGGCGCGGCTCAGGTCGACCGCTTCGGCAACATCAACACCACGGTGGTCGGCGACTACCACCAGCCGAAAGTCCGCCTGCCGGGCGCCGGCGGCGCGCCGGAGATCGCCGGTTCCGCCAAGAGCGTGCTGATCATCCTCAAGCAGTCGTCGCGCTCCTTCGTCGACAAGCTCGACTTCATCACCTCGGTCGGCCACGGCGAAGGTGGCGATTCGCGCAAGCGCCTGGGCCTGCCAGGGGCAGGGCCGGTGGGTATCATCACCGACCTGTGCATCATGGAACCGGAAGCCGGCACCCATGAGTTCGTGGTCACCTCGCTGCACCCGGGGGTGACCCGCGAGCAAGTGGTGGCCGCCACCGGCTGGGCGATCCGCTTCACCGAGCAGGTGGCCGAGACTGCCGCGCCCACCGCCGTCGAACTGAGCGCCTTGCGCGACCTGGAAGCCCGTACCGCCGCGGCCCACGGTCAAACCCCGGGAGAAGCCTGATGCGCGACGTCTTTATCTGTGATGCCATCCGTACCCCCATCGGCCGCTTTGGCGGCGGTCTGGCGACGGTACGGGCCGACGATCTGGCCGCGGTGCCGATCAAGGCGCTGATCGAACGCAACCCGTCGGTGGACTGGAACGCCCTGGACGAGGTGTTCCTCGGCTGCGCCAACCAGGCCGGCGAGGACAACCGCAACGTGGCGCGCATGGCACTGCTGCTGGCCGGGCTGCCGGAGACGATTCCGGGGGTGACCCTCAACCGCCTGTGCGCTTCGGGCATGGATGCTATCGGCACCGCGTTCCGCGCCATCGCCAGCGGCGAGATGGAGCTGGCGATCGCCGGCGGCGTCGAGTCGATGTCCCGCGCGCCCTTTGTCATGGGCAAGGCCGACACGGCGTTTTCGCGCAACATGAAGCTGGAAGACACCACCATCGGCTGGCGCTTCATCAACCCGCTGATGAAGGCCCAGTACGGGGTCGACGCCATGCCGCAGACCGCCGACAACGTGGCTGACGACTACCGGGTGTCCCGCGCCGACCAGGACGCTTTCGCCCTGCGCAGCCAGCAACGCACCGCCGCGGCCCAGGCCGCCGGGTTCTTCGCCGAGGAGATCGTCCCGGTGCGCATCGTGCACAAGAAGGGCGAGACCCTGGTCGAGCAGGACGAACATCCGCGGGCCGATACCACCCTGGAGACCCTGGGCAAACTCAAGCCGGTCAACGGTCCGGACAAGACCGTCACTGCCGGCAACGCCTCGGGGGTCAACGATGGGGCGGCGGCGCTGATCCTGGCGTCGGCCGAAGCGGTGAAAAAGCACGGCCTGACCGCCCGGGCCCGGGTCCTGGGCATGGCCAGCGCCGGTGTCGCGCCGCGGGTGATGGGCATCGGCCCGGTGCCGGCGGTGCGCAAGCTGATCGAACGCCTGGGCGTGGCGGTCAACGACTTCGATGTGATCGAACTCAACGAAGCCTTCGCCAGCCAGGGCCTGGCGGTGCTGCGCGAGCTGGGATTGGCGGACGATGCGCCGCAGGTCAACCCCAACGGTGGCGCCATCGCCCTGGGCCATCCGCTGGGCATGAGCGGCGCGCGCCTGGTGCTGACCGCGCTGCATCAGCTGGAAAAGACCGGCGGCAGCAAAGGCTTGGCGACCATGTGCGTGGGGGTTGGCCAGGGCCTGGCGCTGGCTATCGAGCGGGTGTGATGCAAGGGGATCGCGAAGCTTGCTCGCGATCCCCCTGGTCGCCTTGTGGAACGGGACTGTTACCAATTATGTCTAGACTCACACTGTCCCCAAAGAGTGAACAGCCATGACAACGTTAACCAGCCACTACTCGGCGGAAGAGCGCAGCAAGAGGATTTTCGCGATCGTCGGTGCCTCCTCCGGCAACCTGGTCGAATGGTTCGACTTCTACGTCTATGCCTTCTGCGCGATCTATTTCGCCCCGGCGTTTTTCCCTTCCGACGATCCCACCGTACAACTGCTCAACACGGCCGGTGTGTTCGCCGCCGGGTTCCTGATGCGTCCCATCGGTGGCTGGCTGTTCGGCCGGGTGGCGGACAAGCACGGGCGCAAGAACTCCATGATGATCTCGGTGCTGATGATGTGCGCCGGCTCCCTGGTCATCGCCTTCCTGCCAACCTACGCCAGCATCGGCGCCTGGGCGCCGGCCCTGCTGCTGTTCGCGCGGCTGTTCCAGGGCCTGTCGGTGGGCGGTGAATACGGCACCACCGCCACCTACATGAGCGAAGTCGCGCTCCAGGGACAGCGCGGTTTCTTCGCCTCGTTCCAGTACGTGACCCTGATCGGCGGGCAACTGCTGGCGGTGCTGGTGGTGGTGATCCTGCAACAGTTCCTCGACGAGGCGCAGCTCAAGGCCTGGGGCTGGCGGATTCCGTTCGTGATCGGCGCCATCGCGGCCTTGGTTTCCCTGCTGCTGCGGCGTTCGCTGAAAGAAACCACCAGCAAGGAAATACGCGAAGACAAGGAGGCCGGCAGCGTCGCGGCGCTGTTCAAGCATCACACCAAGGCCTTTATCACCGTGCTGGGCTACACCGCCGGCGGTTCGCTGATTTTCTACACCTTCACCACCTACATGCAGAAATACCTGGTGAACACCGCCGGGATGTCCGTCAAGACCGCCAGCTACATCATGACCGGCGCGCTCTTCCTTTATATGTGCATGCAGCCGTTCTTCGGCATGCTGGCGGACAGGATCGGCCGGCGTAACTCGATGCTCTGGTTCGGCGCCCTGGGTACGCTGTGCACGGTGCCGATCCTGCTGACCCTGAAAACCGTCACCAATCCGTTCCTGGCCTTCGTGCTGATTACCCTGGCCCTGGCGATCGTCAGTTTCTACACCTCCATCAGCGGCCTGGTGAAGGCCGAGATGTTCCCGACCCAGGTGCGGGCGCTGGGGGTCGGCCTGGCCTATGCGGTGGCCAACGCGCTGTTCGGCGGTTCGGCGGAGTGGGTCGCGCTGAACTTCAAGAACATGGGCATGGAGAACACCTTCTACTGGTATGTCACCGTGATGATGGCGATTGCTTTCCTGTTCAGCCTGCGCCTGCCGAAACAGGCGGCGTACCTGCACCACGATCTTTGACCTGTCCGCGTGCGCCCGCTTCGGGCGCACGCCCCCCAAGGGATTGTTTATGAGTACACCGGCGAGCAACCAATTGTTCGATGCCTATTTCACTGCCCGCGATATGCGCGAGGTGTTCTGCGACCAGGGGCGGGTCCAGGCCATGCTGGACTTCGAGGCCGCGCTGGCCAGGGCGCAGGCCCGGGTCGGAGCGATTCCGGCCGCTGCGGTGGCACCGATCGAGGCGGCCTGCCGCGTCGGACTCTATGATTTCTTCGCCCTGGGCCAGGCCATCGCCACGGCGGGCAACTCGGCGATTCCGCTGGTCAAGGCCCTGGGCAAACAGATCGCCACGGTCGATGCCAGCGCCGAGCGTTATGTGCATCTGGGCGCCACCAGCCAGGATGTGATGGACAGCGGTCTGGTCCTGCAACTGCGCAGCGCATTGAGCCTGATCGACCACGACCTGTCCCGGCTCGGCGAGATCCTGGCCGTGCAAGCCCAGCGCTACGCCGACACGCCCATGGCCGGCCGCACCTGGCTGCAACATGCCACGCCGGTCACCCTCGGGATGAAGATCGCCGGCTGGCTGGGGGCCGTGACCCGCAGCCGCCAGCGCCTGGCACAGCTCAAGCCACGTTTGCTGGTGCTGCAGTTCGGCGGCGCCTCCGGCACCCTCGCGGCCCTGGGCGAGCAGGCCCTGCCCATCGCCCGGGCCCTGGCCGAAGAGTTGCAACTGAATTTGCCGGAACAGCCCTGGCATACCCAGCGCGACCGCCTGGTGGAGTTCGCCGCGGTACTCGGCCTGATCGCCGGCAGCCTCGGCAAGCTCGGTCGCGATATCAGCCTGCTGATGCAGACCGAGGCGGCGGAAGTCTTCGAGCCCTCGGCGCCGGGCAAGGGCGGCTCCTCGACCATGCCGCACAAGCGCAACCCGGTGGGCGCGGCGGTGCTGATCGGTGCGGCGACCCGGGTCCCCGGGCTGCTGGCGACGCTGTTCAGCGCCATGCCCCAGGAGCACGAACGCAGCCTGGGCCTGTGGCATGCCGAATGGGAAACCCTGCCGGAGATCTGCTGCCTGGTGTCCGGTGCCTTGCAACAGGCGCTGCTGGTGGCCGACGGGCTGGAAGTCGACGCCGCACGTATGGCCAGGAACCTCGACCTGACCCAGGGGCTGGTGCTGGCGGAGGCCGTGAGCATCGCCCTGGCCCAGCGCCTGGGCCGCGAGACCGCACACCATCTGCTGGAGCAATGCTGCAAGCGCGCCGTGGCCGAACAGCGGCACCTGCGTGCGGTGTTGGGGGATGAACCGCAAGTGACCGCCGAACTGTCGGCGGCGCAACTGGATCGCCTGCTGGACCCGGCGCACTACCTCGGCCAGGCACAGACCTGGGTCGAGCGCGCCGTGGCCGAACATTTTGCCTTGAACGCCTGAAGGAGACTGCCCGTGGCATTCGTACAACTCGCCGATGGCGAACTGCATTACCAACTGGACGGCCCGGACCACGCGCCGGTGCTGGTCCTGTCCAACTCCCTGGGGACCGACCTGCACATGTGGGACATCCAGATCCCGGCCTTTACCGAGCACTTCCGGGTGCTGCGTTTCGACACCCGCGGCCACGGCAAGTCCCTGGTCACGGAAGGCCCTTACAGCATCGAGCAACTGGGGCGCGACGTGCTGGCGCTGCTGGATGCGCTGCGGATCGAGCGCGCGCATTTCTGCGGCCTGTCCATGGGCGGCTTGATCGGCCAGTGGCTGGGGATCAACGCCGGCGAGCGCCTGCACAAGCTGGTGGTGTGCAACACCGCGGCGAAGATCGGCGATCCCTCGGTGTGGAACCCACGCATCGAGACCGTGCTGCGCGACGGCCAGGCGGCGATGGTGGCGCTGCGCGATGCCTCGATCGCCCGCTGGTTCACCCCGGATTTCGCCGCGGCGCACCCGGACCAGGCCAAGCTGATCACCGACATGCTGGCGGCCACCTCGCCCCAGGGCTATGCCGCCAACTGCGCGGCGGTGCGCGACGCGGATTTCCGCGAGCAACTGTCGGCGATCCAGGCGCCGACCCTGGTGATTTCCGGCACCGAAGACGCGGTCACGCCGCCAGCGGGCGGGCATTTTATCCAGGAGCGGGTGCGCGGCGCCGAGTACGCCGAGTTCCAGGCGGCGCACCTGTCCAACGTCCAGGCTGGCGCCGCGTTCAGCGAGCGGGTCGTGGCCTTTCTGCTGGCCGGCCAGCGCATTTAAGGAGCTTTTCGTGGACGAGAAACAACGTTACGCCGAAGGCATGCAAGTGCGTCGCGCGGTGCTGGGCGATGCCCATGTCGACCGCAGCCTGAACACCCTGAACGAGTTCAACGCGGAGTTCCAGGAAATGATCACCCGGCATGCCTGGGGCGATATCTGGACCCGCCCGGGCCTGCCACGGCATACCCGCAGCCTGATCACCATCGCCATGCTGATCGGCATGAACCGCAACGAGGAGCTCAAGCTGCACCTGCGGGCCGCGGCGAACAACGGCGTGAGCCGCGCCGAGATCAAGGAAGTGATCATGCAGAGCGCCATCTATTGCGGCATTCCGGCGGCCAACGCCACCTTCCACCTGGCCGAGTCGGTGTGGGACGAGCTGGGCGTCGAATCCCGCAAATAAACAGGTCGGCGCCGGGCAACCCGGCGCCGCTACGTTTCAGACCTGGCCCTGTAGGAGCGAAGGCGCGGTTACAGCAGGCTGATCGGGTAGCTGACGATCAGGCGGTTCTCGTCGAACTCGTTGGTGCTGAAGTCGCGGCGTATCGTCGAGTTGCGCCATTTGAGGTTGAGGTCCTTGAGGGCGCCGCTTTGCACGGTGTAGCCCAGTTCGCTCTCGCGTCCCCATTCCTTGCCGTCGGTGATGGTGCCGGTGTGCACGTTGTCGCCCTTGATGTAGCGGTTCATCAGGGTCAGGCCGGGAATGCCGAGGGCGGCGAAGTTGTAGTCGTGGCGCAACTGCCAGGAGCGTTCCTGGGCGTTGTCGTAGCTGGCGTTGTAGCTGTCGTTGGCCAGGGTGCCGCCGCTGGTGCCGTTGACGCGCATCCAGGCGTTGTCGCCGATGAGTTTCTGCAGGCCGACGTAGAAGGTGTGGCCGCCGTACCGGGCCGAAAACAGGCCCGACCAGGTCTTGTTGTCCAGCTCGCCGGCGCGGGCGCTGCCGTCGTCCTTGCCGTAGAAGAAGCCGATGTTGGCGCCCAGGGTCCAGTCGCCCAGCGGCTGGCTGTGGGTCAGGTTGAGGTACTGCTGGCGGTAGATGTCCTTGAGCTGGGCGTTCCACAGGCCGATCTGAGTACGTTTGTCGTTGAAGCTGTATTCGCCGCCCTGGAAGTTGAAGCGGTCGGAGGTGAAGGCCGCTTTGCCGGTCATCGACATGTCGCTCATGCTGCTGTCGTCCCGCGGGCTGTTGGCGCGGAACTGGCCGCCGTAGAGGGTCAGGCCGGCGATTTCCTTCGAGGTGATCTGTCCGCCGCGGAAGGTCTGGGGCAGGGAGCGGCCATCGTCCGAACGCAGGATCGGCAGCACCGGCATCCATTCGCCGACCTTCACCTCGGTCTGTGACACGCGGGCCTTGAACGCCACGCCCAGGCGACCGAAGTTGTCGGCCGGGCGCCCATCGTGATCCAGCGGCAGCAGTTGGGTGCCGCCGGTGCCCTTGCCGCCATCGAGTTTCAGCGAGTACAGCCCCAGCAGGTCCATGCCGAAGCCGACGGTGCCCTGGGTAAAGCCGGACCTGGCGTCGAGGATGAAGCTCTGGGTCCACTCTTCGGCCTTGCCCTGGGCCTTGTTCGGGTTAGTGAAGTTGCGGTTGATATAGAAGTTGCGCAGGTTCAGGTTGGCCTTGGCGTCTTCGAGAAAACCCGACTCCTCGGCCGCCGCGGGCAAGGCAGCGCCGGCCAGTGCCAGGGCGATCAGACTGGGAAATGCATAGGGCGCGGTGGACGCTTTCATGGGCTCAGGACTCTCTGCTTTCTAATTGTTGGGGATGCAGCGGTACGCAGCCGCAACCAGGGGTTGCAGACAAAAAATCGGGCAAACGAACGGGTGGGGATCAGCTGGAAGGGGCAGGGCGGGTGGTCATGGGGGCGAACCTGTTGTTATTGGTTTTGTCGGTGCGGGCAATGGTGAGGGGGATCGGCGCGGCGATTCAATTGGGGGAACCGGGTTCTGGGCGATTATCGAACGTTAATCGAGTGGAATGCTGTTCTGACGGCACTAAGATATTTTCAGGTAAATCCCGTAGTTATCCGCGGTAATAATCGCCGGCCCATGCAGTGTTCTATAAATGACGCGGCTTATAGAGTTGGAAGTGTTTATTGTTATGCTTGTGGTCACTGTTTCGGTTTTTTATTCGTTAATGAACTTTTGACAATCGCCAGTTTAACTTAAGAATTGGTGTTAGTGCTTATCGTGAAAAGGTTTAACCGGCGCGGACTTGTGGCTGGCAAAGAAAACCGGTGTTGCTATATTCAACACTCTCAGGGCGGGCCAGGGAAGTTCAATGCCCCCGTCAGGAGTTATTTTCATGTGGGAACAACAAGGAGAAATACCATGGGCGCAAGAGTAAATCAGGAGCGTCTCGCTTCGGTCGTAGGTCGCGCACTTCTCGATAAGGGGTTCGCCGAACAATTGCATAAAGATCCTCAGGCCGCCGCCAAGGGCATCGGTGTGCACTTGAGCGAAACCGAACTTACGGCAGTCAAGAACATTGATTCTGCCAAGTTGGGAACTGCCGGCGCGGGCATTCGCGACAAACTCGGCAATGCTGCGATTTTCGATACCCAGCAGCAACAAGTACAGGCACGTATGGATTGATCGCCGCCGCTGCCGTTTGGCGTGCCATGGACCGCCGGTGGGTTTCCGTGGTGCGCCAAATGGCCGATGCGCGATCTGGATGCAGCCTCTGCACAGGGAGTGAATCAGCCATGCCTGTCACCTTGACGCCGATGGACGATGCCGACTTCGTGACGTTCGCCGCCAGAGCTGTCGCCGAATATGGCCAGGGCATGGTCGCCGCGGGTGAATGGGGGCAAGCAGAGGCGGCGCAGAGGTCCAGGGCGGTCTTTGAACAGTTGCTGCCCCAGGGGCGGCTGACCGAGGGCAACCAACTCTGGGTCATCAGTGACGAAGGGCGGCGCGCCGGTGAGTTGTGGATCGCCCGGCGGCAAGTGGGTTCAGGCCCGATCGCGTTCATCCTGGATATCTACATCGAGCCCGGCGAGCGTCGCCGCGGGCTGGCCAGGCAGGCGCTGCTGGCGGTCGAGTCCTGGGCGCGCCAGGCGGGATGCGAAGAGGTGCGCCTGCATGTCTTCGGCGCCAACGCCGCGGCCCGTCGTCTTTATGAACAACTCGGTTATGGCGTTGCCAGCCTGACGATGGCGAAGCCGTTGCCGCCTGCCTGAAGGGAAGGTTGAAAAAATGGATATCGGGAACCATGGGCAACATGACTCGACTGTCGACTATCTGTTCCAGGACACGACATTTCTCCCGGATACGGAGCCTTCACGCTTCGAACTGTTGTTGCAACTTTCCAGTCGAAGTCGCTATACGGTATTTACTGTGCTCTATGCCGAGTTATTTAAACTTTTTTCCGCGTTGCCGCATTTATCCGAGTTCTTCGAGCAGGCGGCAGATCTTATAGTGCTGCCGCAAAAAGAGCAGTATCCGATTATCAATGATCCGGTGTTTCAAGTCTGGAGCGGACTGGCATTTCATCACGCGAACCGGGTCTTTACCGAAAAGGCGGAGAATACCCAGACCCTGGAAGAAGTTCTGCTCGAGTTCCCGGAAATGCTGTTGCGGATTGAGGCGAAGAGCAAGTTGCAGGGGTTTCATGATTATCCGCCGGTCTACCGATTCGATATCGATCCGTTGATCATGCAAGCGACGCCACCCAGTTACGAATTTCCGGAAGATGAGAGCGTACGCAAGGAGTTGTTGCGTGCCGGTGTTTCCACGCATTTCTTCAGCGAGGTGGTGCATGTTGCCCTATCGCGCATAGAGCAGACCTGGCCCGCCTGTCGCGACTATGTTCAACAACTGGTCAAGGCCATCTGTTATTTGCCCGATGGTACGTTTCGAAGTTGTTCGGCCTCCCGTTATACCGGGGTCATCCTGTTGGCGAACCGGGACGACTCGATACTCGACCTGGAAGAGTCCCTGGTGCATGAGGCGACCCACCAACTGTTGTACAACGTGGTCGAGGTGTGCCCGGTGACCGTGGAAGGCGCCTCCCGGGACGCTTCGTTCAGCCTGCCGTGGTCGGGCCAGAAGCGCGACCTTTATGGCTATTTCCATGCGTTCTACGTGTATATCGCCCTGGTCAAATACATGGAGCGGGTGCGCTCGCGGCCGTCCGATGAGGTGCAGCGGGCGCAAAAACGCCTGGCCTTCATCCTGCGGGGGCTGATCCGCGCCTTGCCGGACCTGGAGGCCAGCGACGACTTCACGCCCCATGGCCGCCAACTGCTGGACAACCTGGCCAGGGAAGTGCGGGCCCTGGCGAGCAAACACACCGGCTTGCTGGCCAAGGCTGCGCCGTTGCCGGAGCAGGTCCTGGGCGCGACCGCTTGAGCCGGGGAGGCGATCATGACGATCTTCGATGCGTCGCTGTTCCCGGAGGCAGGGGTAGGGCTGGAGTACCATTTGCCGCGGCGTGGCACTGCGGATGACGGGCTCGATCCGACGCTCGAGCGGATTCTCGCGCAAGGCCTGCCGTATTTCGATTACCTCGAATTTCAGCCGACCCACTGCATTTACCAGCCGCGGCTGTCCGACCTTGGCGCGCGGACCCCGAGCCTGCTGCATTCCTCCAGCCTGTCCCTGGGCAGCGTGGGCATCGCCATGGACCGCGAATTCCTGAACCTGACCCGGCGCCTGTGCGAGCAGACCCGTTCGCCCTGGCTGGCCGAGCATATTTCCTGGTCGCGTTTTCACGGTGGCGACACCCAGCACTTCATCCTGCCGACCCTGGCCCAGGAAGTGGCCGACACGGTGGTGGCCAATGCCATCGAGTTGCAGGCGCACACGGACACGCTGCTGGTGCTGGAGAACGCGCCCCGTCTGTTTTCCGTGCCCGATGCCCAGGAACTGCCGGAAGGCGAGTTCATCTCACGGGTGGTGGAGCGCAGTGGCGCGGGCTTTCTGCTGGACCTGGACAGCGCCCTCGCGACCGCCCGCTCCCTGGGGTACGAGCGCAACGACTATCTGCGGTCGCTGCCCCTGGACCGGCTGATTGAAATCCATATCGGCCATCCGCGGCGGGACTGGGACATCCTGCGGGAGTTGTGCGCGCGCTCCCCGGTGAGGGCGATCACCCTGGAGTGGGACATTTCCCGCCGGGACGATGACGCTGAGCTGTCGGTGTTGATCAGGGACCTCAAGGCCCTCAAGCCCAGAACCCTGTTCTGGCAGGGGCGGGCCCGGCAGGAGACGAGCGAGGCGCCAGTGCAGGACGCGGGAACCTTGCTGACACTCAGGGCCGATACCTGGCTCAGCATCGGTGACTCATCCTTTGTGATCCGCGATCGGCGGCAGGGCCTGAGCCTGGAGTTCGGCTTGGGGCGCCTGCCGTTGCTGCGCCATTTCCTGAGCCCCCAGACCCTGGAAAGCGCCTTGCTGTTGCCGGGTGTCCTGCAGGGACCGGAACAGGACGATAACCTGGCCTTCCTCGCCACCCTGGTCCGCCAGGGGGTGTTGCTGCCCGCCCTCCAGTCCGAGACCGACACCGAGAACAAACAGCCGCTCAGGCACTGGGCCCAGTGGGAGGCGGCGCTGGAGTTTTACCTGAGCACCCGGACCGTCGCTCATACGCCCTATATCAGCGTCGCGGAACTGGAGTCGCAGCTTGAGCAAAAGGCCGTGGCGCAGCGCCAGCCGTCGGCCTTCAAGGACTATCTGTCGCATCCGTTCATTGCCCTGGAAAACCCGCTGCTCATGGCCGACGAGGACATGCCTCGGACGGCCCTGCTGGATGTGCTCTGCAGTCGCCGTACGTCGCGGCGCTTCAAGTCGCAGCCGCTGAGCCCGGCGCAGTTGTCGCGGTTGCTCTACTACACCTGGGGGGCGACCACCATGGAGCGCAACCGCATGGGCGACTACTTCCTGAAGAAGACCTCGCCGGCGGGCGGTTCGCTGCAGGCCATCGAGGTCTATGCGCTGTTGATGAATGTGCAGGGGTTCGAGCGTGGCCTTTACCACTATTCGGTGCGGCGCCACGGCCTCGAGCTGCTTTCCCTGGAGGACCCGTGCACCTGGATCGGCGAGGCGTGTGGCGGGCAGCCCTGGATCAGGGACGCGGCGGCGGTGTTCGTGTCCACGGCCCGGATCGAGCGGCTGGCCTGGAAGTACCCCTTCAGCCGGGCGCTGCGGGTGGCGCTGATGGATGCCGGGCACCTGAGCCAGAGCTTTTCCTTGCTGGCCACGGCCCTGGGCCTGGGATGCTTTACCACCGCGGCGTTGCGCGACGAGATCTTCGAGAACCGCCTGGGGCTCGATTATCTGCAGGAACCGGTGTTCCTGCTCAACGGCGTCGGCGGGTGAGGGGACCGGGCGGCTTTGGCCACGGCCAACAAAAAGCCCACCAGGAGGTGGGCTTTTGTTTTCACGACAGGATCAGAACAGTTTCAGCTTCGGCGCTTCTTCCTTCAGCGGCGCGTACTGTGCGGTCTGCTCGTTCCAGCCACCGCCCAGGGCCTTGTACAGGTTGACCGCGCTGGTCAGCTGCGCGAGGCGGTCGGTGATCAGTGCCTGTTGGGCGCTGAACAGCTGACGCTGGGCATCGAGGAAGGTCAGGTTGCTATCGACACCAATACGGTAGCGACGCTCGGCCAGGCGGTAGTAGTCCTGGTTGGCGCTGACGAAATCCCGTTGCGCCTGCAACTGATCGGTGTAGGTCTGGCGTGCGGCCAGGCCGTCGGCGACTTCCTGGAAGGCGGTCTGGATGGACTTCTCGTAGTTCGCCACGCCGATGTCCTTCTGGATCTTGGCGGCGTCGAGGCTGGCGCGCAGGCTGCCGGCGTTGAAGATCGGCAGGTTGATCTGCGGCTGGAACAGCCAGGTGCCCGAACCGCCCTTGAACAGGCCGGACAGGTCCGGGCTCAGGCTGCCCGCGTTGGCGGTCAGGCTGATGCTCGGGAAGAACGCCGCGCGCGCCGCGCCGATATTGGCGTTGGCGGCCTTCAGGTTGTACTCGGCCTGAAGGATGTCCGGACGGCGTTGCAGCAGGTCCGACGGCAGGCCGGCCGGCACGTCGGCGAGCAGGTCGTCGGAGAGCGGCTTGGCCCCTTGCAGGTTGCCCGGGATACCGGTGCCGAGCAGCAGGGTCAGGCTGTTTTCGTCCTGGGCGACCTGGCGGGTGTAGCGCGCCAGTTGGGCCCGGGCGTTTTCCACCGAGGTGCGCGACTGCGCCAGGTCCAGTGCCGAGGCGACCCCCACTTCGTTGCTGCGGCTGGTCAGCTTGTAGCTTTCCTCGAAGGCGGAGAGGGTTTCCTGAGTCAGCTTCAGCAGCTCCTTGTCGGCCTGCCAGGTCAGGTAGGCGTTGGCCACGCTGGCCACCAGGCTGATCTGGGTGCTGCGGCGCGCTTCTTCGGTGGCGAAGTACTGTTGCAGTGCTTGTTCGCTCAGGCTGCGCACCCGACCGAACAGGTCGAGTTCGTAGGCGCTGATGCCGACGGTGGCCGAGTACTGGCTGGCGATGGCCGACTCACCGGTCTGGGACATCCGTGCCGGCGTGCGCTGGCGGCTGCCGCTGGCGTTGGCCGAAACCGCCGGGAACAGGTCGGCGCGCTGGATACGGTACTGCGCCGCGTAAGCGTCGATGTTCAGGGCCGCGACCCGCAGGTCGCGGTTGTTTTCCAGGGCGACCTGGATCAGTTGCTGCAGGGCCGG
This sequence comes from Pseudomonas sp. NPDC089530, assembly GCF_050280705.1. Taxonomy (NCBI): domain Bacteria; kingdom Pseudomonadati; phylum Pseudomonadota; class Gammaproteobacteria; order Pseudomonadales; family Pseudomonadaceae; genus Pseudomonas; species Pseudomonas sp. NPDC089530. The sequence goes on from NZ_JBNNVU010000073.1 coordinate 24,879, forward strand.
GTCGCGGAAGAACTGCTTCCAGCCCTGCTCGGCGGCGGCCTGGGCCGGTGCCTGGGCCGACGAGTACGCCGGGCCTTGGGGGTATTGCGCCGCGACCGGCGCTTCCGGCTGCTGATAATCGGGGATCAGCGAGCAACCACTCAGCACGGCGACGGTGATTGCGAGGGAAAGTAGCGACTTGCTCATTGGCTAGCCCCTTCAGGAGTTTCAGTGGTTTGCGCCTCGTCCACGCTACGGCGGCCCATGGCGGACACGGTCACGAAGAACAGAGGTACCCAGAATATCGCCAGGACAGTCGCGGTCAGCATACCGCCGATGACCCCGGTACCGATCGCATGCTGGCTGCCCGAGCCTGCGCCGGTGGAGATGGCCAGCGGTACCACGCCGAGCACGAAGGCCAGGGAGGTCATGATGATCGGGCGCAGACGCATGCGGCAGGCTTCGATCGCCGAGTCCACCAGGCTGCGACCCTGTTCGTGCAGTTCCTTGGCGAACTCGACGATCAGAATGGCGTTTTTCGCCGCCAGACCGATGGTCACCAACAGACCCACCTGGAAGTACACGTCGTTGGACAGGCCGCGCAGGCTGGTGGCCAGCAGCGCACCGATGATCCCCAGCGGCACCACCAGCATGACCGCGATCGGAATCGACCAGCTTTCATACAGCGCTGCCAGACACAGGAACACCATCAGCAGGGACAAGGCGTACAGCGCCGGTGCCTGGGAGCCCGACAGACGTTCCTCGTAGGACAGGCCGGTCCAGGAGATACCGACACCAGCCGGCAGTTTCTTGGCGATGGCTTCGACTTCGGCCATGGCCTCACCGGTACTGTAGCCAGGGGCCGGCGCACCGAGGACTTCCACCGCTTCCACGCCGTTGTAACGGGCCAGTTTCGGCGAACCGTAGATCCACGTGCCCTTGGCGAAGGAGGAGAACGGCACCATGGTCCCGGCGCTATTGCGCACGTACCACTTCTTCAGGTCTTCCGGACTCATGCGAGCGCCGGGCTGACCCTGGATGTACACCTTCTTCACCCGACCGCGGTCGATGAAGTCGTTGACGTAGCTACTGCCCAGGGCAATCGACAGGGTGTTGTTGATGTCGGAGATGGTCACGCCCAGGGCGCTGGCCTTCTCGTCGTCGATTTCCAGCTGGTACTGCGGCTCGTCGTTCAGGCCGTTCGGACGCACCTGGGACAGCACCTTGCTCTGGGCCGCCATGCCGAGGAACTGGTTGCGCGCTTGCATCAATTTCTCGTGGCCGATACCGGCGCGGTCCTGCAGGAACACGTCGAAACCGGTGGCGTTACCCAGCTCCAGTACCGCCGGCGGGGCGAAGGCGAACACCATCGCGTCGCGGAAGCTGAAGAAGTGTTGCTGGGCGCGGGCTGCCAGGTTGAACACGCTGTTTTCGGCAGAGCGTTCGTCCCAAGGCTTGAGCATGATGAACGCCATACCCGAACTCTGGCCGCGACCGGCGAAGTTGAAGCCGTTCACGGTAAACACCGAGGCCACGGTGTCCTTTTCCTTGTCCAGCAGGTAGGCGCGCATTTCATCGACCACCACCTGGGTCCGCTCGGCACTGGAGCCGGCTGGGGTCTGTACCTGGGCGAACAGGACGCCCTGGTCTTCTTCCGGCAGGAACGCGGTCGGGATGCGGCTGAACAGCCAGATCATGCCGACCACGATCAGCACGTAGGCCAGCAGGTACGGGACCTTGTTGCGCAGGATATTGCCCACGCCACGCTCGTAGCTTTTCACGCTGCGGTCGAAGGTGCGGTTGAACCAGCCGAAGAAGCCGCGTTTCTCGTGGACGTGTTCGCCCTTGGGAACCGCCTTGAGCATGGTGGCGCACAGGGCCGGGGTGAAGATCAGGGCCACCAGTACCGACAGGGCCATGGCCGAGACCACGGTGATCGAGAACTGGCGGTAGATCACGCCGGTGGAACCGCTGAAGAACGCCATCGGCAGCAGTACCGCCGACAGCACCAGGGCGATACCGACCAGGGCGCCCTGGATCTGGCCCATGGAGCGCTTGGTGGCTTCCTTGGGCGACAGGCCTTCCTCGTGCATCACCCGCTCGACGTTTTCCACCACGACGATGGCGTCGTCCACCAGCAAGCCGATGGCCAGCACCATGCCGAACATGGTCAGGGTGTTGATGCTGAAACCGGCGGCCGCGAGGATGCCGAAGGTACCCAGCAACACCACCGGAACGGTCATGGTGGTGATGACGGTGGCGCGGAAGTTCTGCAGGAACAGGAACATCACCAGGAACACCAGTACGATCGCCTCGACCAGGGTTTCAACCACGCCCTTGATCGATTCGGTCACCACCGGGGTGGTGTCGTACGGGAAGACCACCTTCATGCCTTCCGGAAAGAACGGCTCCAGGTCGTTGATGGTCTTGCGCAGGGCCTTGGCGGTGTCCAGGGCGTTGGCGCCGTTGGCCAGTTTCACGGCCAGGCCGGAAGCCGGGGCACCGTTGAACTGGGCGCTGACGGAGTAGTTTTCACCCCCCAGGCCGACTTCCGCGACATCACCCAGACGTACTTGCGAGCCGTCCGAATTGACCTTCAGCAGGATCGCCTTGAACTGCTCGGCGGTCTGCAGGCGGGTCTTGCCGATGATGGTGGCGTTCAGTTGCTGGCCCGGCAGGGCTGGCAAACCGCCGATCTGGCCGGACGACACCTGGACGTTCTGCGCCGCGACCGCGGTTTTCACATCCACTGGAGTCAGGTTGTAGTTGTTCAGCTTGGCCGGGTCGAGCCAGATACGCATGGCGTACTGGGCACCGAACACCTGGAAGTCGCCCACGCCCGCGGTCCGCGAGATCGGGTCCTGCATGTTGGACACGATGTAGTTCGAGAGGTCGTCCTTGGTCATGCTGCCGTCTTCGGACACCACACCGATCACCAGCAGGAAGTTCTTCACCGCCTTGGTCACGCGGATACCCTGTTGCTGCACTTCTTGCGGCAGCAGCGGGGTGGCCAGGTTCAGCTTGTTCTGGACCTGGACCTGCGCGGTGTCCGTCAACGAGCGCATTTCGCCCCTGCTCTGGCAGGACGGCAAGCCGGCACAGTCCTGCGAGCTGATTCACTGATTCATCGATT
>NZ_JBNNVU010000074.1:0-26985 GCF_050280705.1 Pseudomonas sp. NPDC089530
CTACTGGTTTTTCTGCCCGAAAAGCCATCCCGTGGTGCCGGAGCCGGTGGCGCCCGCGCCCGTCGAGACTCCCGCCAAGGCAGCGGAACCGGTCGTCGAGCCGGTCGAGCCGGTCGTGCCCCCAGCCGCTCCAGAGCCGGTTGTGCCCCCCACGCCAGAGCCAGTACCAGCGCCGGAACCCGCACCGCCACCGCCACCACCGCCGAAGCCCAAGCCCGCTCCGGCCCCGACCCTGGACAACTACGCCTGCCGCAAACAGGCGCCTGACGCCGTGCCGCCGCAGTTCGTGGTGGTACTGGATACGTCCGGCTCGATGAACATGAACATCAAGTCGGTGTACGACGATGAAGTGTGGTTCTTCGGCAGCGAGCTCAACCAGTTCCTCGATCCGGCCCGTGCCGAGCGGATCTTCACCCCACCGAGTCGCCTGTCGGTGGCCACCGAGTCCCTGACCGGCATGATCAATGGCCTGGACCCGAAGATCGATACGCGCCTGATCACCTTCAACGGCTGCGCCAGCCAGATCGACCACGGCGTGTTCCGGGCGGCCGACCGGCCGCGCCTGATCAACGGTATCCGCGGCCTCAAGGCCAACGATGGCACGCCATTGGCCGCCAGCCTGGCCAAGGCGGCGAGCACCGTGGACGGACGCAAGAACGACGCGGTGATCGTGATGTTCGTCGACGGCGAGGACGGCTGCCAGCAAGACGTCTGCGCCGTGTCCCGGAAGATCGCCGCCGAGCAGCCGCGCCTGCGGGTCAACGTGGTGAACATCGGGCGCGGCGGCCCTTCGCGCTGCATCGCCGAGAACACCGGCGGCCGGGTCTACAGCAGCAGCGACGCCGCCGGGCTGGGCAAGGCCCTGAAGATGGCCAGCAAGGAAGTGTCCAGCAGCACCAAGTGCAACTAGGCCAGCACGGGCGTACCGCCCAGTAACAACCCCGCCACCTCCATCACCTCGTCCAGGGCCGCCTCGGCGGCCTCGGTCGAAGGTCGCAGCAGCAGGTCGTTGGCATAGCCCATGGCCTGGGCAAAGATCTGCCGGGCCGCGCGTTCGGGCGAGGCACAATGGAACACTCCCGCCACCACTCCGGCCGCGATGATCTCGAAGAGCATGGCCTGCCACTGCGCATCCGCCTGCCGGTAGGCCTCGGCCAGCGCCGGGTCGTGCATGGCTTCGTCCCAGGCATCCAGCCACAGCGCCCAACCGTCCTCGGCGGACACCGGCAGGCAATCGCGCAGGAAGCCCGTTAGGGCTTCCTGCGGCGGTAGACCCGCCAACGGCGCACCTACGGCTGCCAGTTGCTCGTTGGCAAAGCGCACGAAAGCTTCGCGGCGCAGCTCGTTCCAATCGCTGAAGTAGTGATAGATGTGGCTGCGGGACAAGCCGGCGTGGTCCGCCAGGTCGCGGGTGGAAACCGCGGCGAAACCCTTGCTGAGAAACAGCTCCAGGGCGCTGGCGATGATCTGGTCTTTACGGTCGATACGGGACATGCGGGCATTACCTCAGGCCGCCGGTGGATGATCGGCGCTTGCATTTTGAGCGATCGCTCAAATATTATTGAGCAGTCGCTCAATAATAGCGTTTATCTTCCATTCGGTGCAGCCATGTCAGCCGTTACCCCACAAATCCTGATCGATGAAAGCCAGAAAATCGGCCAGCAGTCCGCTGGCCAGACCCTGAAAGCCATTGCCCGCGCCTACCCCGGCAAGCTGTTTTGCACCTTGTCGCTGGTGGCGCTGGAGAACGCCTTGTTGTTGGCCTACCCGCTGTTCGCCGGGTTCGCCGTGGACTCGATCATGCGCGGCGACGCCGGCAGCGCGTTGTTCTATGCCCTGGTGGTATTGGCGTTCTGGGTAGTCGGCGCCGCGCGGCGGGCGGTGGATACCCGCACCTTCACGCGGATCTACGCCGACCTGGCGGTGCCGGTGATCCTCAATCAGCGCCTGCAGAACCAGGACACCTCCACCGCCGCGGCGCGGGTGGTGCTGGCCCGGGAGTTCGTCGACTTCTTCGAGAAACACGTGCCGACCATCGCCACCGCGCTGGTGTCGATTCTCGGCGCGGCGGTGATGTTGCTGGCGATCGAACCCTGGGTCGGCCTGGCGTGCCTGGTCGCCCTGGTGCTGTGCGTCACCCTGCTGCCGCGCTTCGCCCGGCGTAACCAAGAGCTGCACGAACGCCTGAACGACCGGCTGGAAAAGGAAATCGGCCTGGTGGCCAAGGTCGGCGCCGTCTCCCTGCAACGGCATTACCGGTTGCTGTCGCGGCTGCGGATCTGGCTGTCGGACCGCGAGGCGGCGGCCTACCTGTTCCTCGGCGCCTCGGCGGCCCTGCTGTTCATGATCGCCATCAGCCAGCTGGCCCTGGCCGAGGGGGTCAAGGCCGGCCATGTGTATGCGGTGATGACCTACCTGTGGACCTTTGTCAGCAGCCTCGACGAAGCGCCGACCATGGTCGATCAACTGGCGCGTTTGCGGGATATCGGCAAGCGGGTGGACCCGGGGTTGGGGGACAAGGCCCGGGAGTGAGGTGGCCGGTCCGGCGTTATCGCGGGCAAGCCTCGCTCCTACGGGGGCTCAGTGCCTGTAGGAGCGGCCGGTCGACGCTCGATTGCCCGCGAAGCCGTCAGCGGAAGCGATCGACTTCCTGGCGCAAGTCCGCCGCCAGCTTCTCCAGTTCCTTGGCGGTGATCGCCAGGTTCGACACCACCTCGCGCTGTTCGCTGTTGGCCAGGGCAATGCTCTGCAGGTTGCTGCTGAGCAGGGTCGCGGTGCTGCTCTGTTCCTGGGTCGCGGTGGTGATCGCGGCGAACTGCTGTCCGGCCGAGCGGCTCTGCTCGTCGATACGCGCCAGGGCCGAGGCGACATTGGCATTGCGCGACAGGCCTTCCTGCATCAGCGCGTTGCCCTGCTCCATGGTGGCGATGGCGTTGCCGGTTTCCTGCTGGATGCTGTTGATCATCACCGAGATCTCGTCGGTGGCCTCGCGGGTCCGCGACGCCAGGTTACGCACCTCGTCGGCGACCACGGCAAAGCCGCGGCCCTGCTCGCCGGCACGGGCGGCTTCGATGGCAGCGTTGAGCGCCAGCAGGTTGGTCTGGTCGGCAATCGAGGTAATCACCCCGACAATGCCGCCGATTTCCTCGGAGCGCTGGCCCAGGGTGTTGATCACAGTGGCAGTGCTATTCAAGGCGCCGGCGATCTGTTCCAGGGACGCCGAGGCTTCGTCCATGGAAGTGCGGCCGATGCGGGTCTGCTGGGCGTTTTCCTGGGCCAGGCGCTCGGTGTTGCCCATGTTGTCGGCGATGTTCAGCGAGGTGGCGCTGAACTCCTCCACCGCCCCGGCCATGCTGCTGATTTCGCCGGACTGCTGCTCCATGCCTTCGTAGGCGCCCCCGGACAGCCCGGACAGCGCCTGGGCCCGGCCATTGACCTCCTGGGCCGCCTTGCGAATGTGCTCGACCATGGTCGACAGGGCCTGGCCCATCTGGTTGAAGCTGCCCGCCAGCTGGCCGATTTCGTCCTGGCTGGCGACATTCAGGCGGGCGCTCAGGTCGCCCTTGCCCAAGGCGTCGGCCTGGCGCACCAGATCGCTCAGCGGTGCCAGTTTGCTGCGCAGCAGCCAGACCGTGGCCCCCACCGCCAGCAGCATCGCCAGCAGGCTGCCAATCACCAGGCGCAGGCCGACGCTCCAGGTCACCGCGCTGATCTCGGCCTTGGGCATGCTCGCCACCACCGACCACGGCCCGCCCTCGAACGGCACCACGACACTGTAGAAATCCTCGGCCTTGTCGCTCCAGAAGCGCCCCTTGCCCGGCTGTTTGGCCAGGCCGCCGATGGTCGCCACCGACTGCTCCAGGGCCTGCACGCCGGCCGGCGGCACCAGCCATTTGCCCTGCTCGTCCAGCAGCGCCAGGGAGCCGGTCTGGCCGATGCGGAAGCGCTTGAGGTTATCGAACTGGGCGTTCTGCGCATCGGTGTAGTCGAAGCCGACGAACAGCACCGCGATCACCTGGCCGGCGCTGTCCCGCACCGGCGTGTACTGGGTCATGTACAGGCGCTCGAAGAGCAGCGCGCGGCCGACATAGCTCTGCCCGGCCATGAGTTTCTGGTAGGCCGGGTGGGCGTGGTCCAGCAGGGTGCCGATGGCCCGGCTGCCATCCTGCTTGCTCAGCGAGGTGCTGATGCGGATGAAGTCGTCGCCGCTGCGCACGAACACGGTGGCCACGCCAGCGGTCATCTGCTTGAACTCGTCGACTTCTTCGAAGTTGTTGTTCAACACCTGGTTGCCCAGGTGCAGGCCCGGGGTCTGGGTCCCGGCCACAGTCACCGGTTGCTCCGGGTGCAGGCTCAGGCCGCCGCTGAAGCGCTTCTCGAACAGCCCGCTGAGGCGCTGGGTGCTTTCGCGCAGGGTGCTGTGGAAAGTGTTGAGCTGGTCGGCCAGCAACCGTGCCTCACTGGCCAGGTGTTCTTCCCGGGTATCGAGGTTGGCGGCATCCAGCGAGCGCAGGGCGAAGACGGTACTGCCACTGATCACGACCGCCAGTATCACGGCGAGTGCGAGACCAAGCTGCGAGGCGATCCGGGCACGAGGTTGAGGCATGACTGCTCCTGGCCGAGAGACCGGATCGTCCTGATCTCGTCCCACGCTCGGCAATTTTTTCTAATTAGGAATGAGGGGTAAAACCGTCCGGAACGAAGGTTCCACTTCCAAGGATTCGGCGGCGCCGATCAATACTTGAGCGAATCGGACGGGTATCGCCCGCCCCCGCGCCACGGGCCCTTCATCGTTTCAGCCGAGGCGCTCTACCGCGGGCAATTGCATGGCCCTGACCTCGTTCTGGAGGAAATCGCTGAGGCGGCGCAAACGTTCACCTCCGGGCCGGGTCTTCGGCCACACCAGGTAGTAATTCTCGCCACTGGCCACCGCCGTCGGCCAGGGCAGGCTCAGGCGCCCCTGGGCCACATCCTCGGCCACCATCAGCAGGTCGCCCATGGACACACCGTAGCCCCGGGCCGCGGCGATCATCCCCAGCTCCAGGGTGTCGAACACCTGCCCGCCCTTGAGCGACACCTGTTCGGACAGCCCCATGCGCTCCAGCCAGTTGCGCCAGTCACGGCGATCCGGGGTCGGGTGCAGCAGCTCGGTGGCGGCCAGGCGCGCCACATCCCAGGGCTGGTCGTTGAGCAGGTTCGGCGCGCCCACCGGGATCAGCAATTCCGGGAACAGGTAGCTGGCCTCCCAGTCCGGGGGAAAGTGGCCGTTGCTCAGCAGCACCGCGCAGTCGAAGGGTTCCTGGTTGAAGTCCACCGAATCGACATCCATCCAGGCGCTGGTCAACTGCACTTCGTTGCCCGGCTGCAAGTGCCGGAAGCGGCTCAGGCGCGCCAGCAGCCAACGCATGGTCAGGGTCGAGGGCGCCTTCATGCGCAGGATGTCGTCCTCGGCGCGCAGGGTATTGCAGGCGCGTTCGAGGGCAGTGAAGCCTTCGCGGATGCCGGGCAACAGCAGTCGCGCGGCTTCGGTCAGTTGCAGGTTGCGCCCGCTGCGCTGGAACAGCCGGCAGGCGAAGTGCGCTTCCAGGGTGCGGATATGCCGGCTGACGGCGCTCTGGGTGATCGACAGCTCCTCGGCCGCGCGGGTGAACGAGCTGTAGCGCGCCGCGGCTTCAAAAGCGCGCAAGGCATACAGGGGCGGAAGACGACGGGACATGGCAGCACTCCACAGGCGCGATGCGCCAACTTACCAGAATCGCCCCTGCATGAGTTTTAATCATGCCACCAATCGTTTTTATCCCTTTGTGCAAGTCACCGAGAGCGCCGAGAATCAGCCCTCTTGCCCCTCTCCCCCTGATCGAGACCGATGACCATGCAGCATCCAGCACGCACCGAACTCTGGGCCATTCTGCGGCTGGCCGGGCCGCTGATCGCCTCGCAGTTGGCGCACATGCTGATGGTGCTGACCGACACCCTGATGATGGCCCGCCTCAGTCCGGAAGCCCTGGCCGGCGGCGGTCTCGGCGCGGCCAGCTATTCGTTCGTGTCGATCTTCTGCATCGGCGTGATCGCGGCGGTGGGCACCCTGGTCGCGATTCGCCACGGCGCCGGCGACATCGAAGGCGCCACCCGCCTGACCCAGGCCGGGCTCTGGCTGGCCTGGCTGATGGCGCTGGCCGCCGGCCTGCTGCTGTGGAACCTCAAGCCGGTGCTGCTGCTGTTCGGCCAGACCGAAAGCAACGTGCAGTCCGCCGGCCAGTTCCTGCTGATCCTGCCGTTCGCCCTGCCCGGCTACCTGAGCTTCATGGCCCTGCGCGGCTTCACCAGCGCCATCGGCCGCGCCACGCCGGTGATGGTCATCAGCCTGGCCGGCACCGTGGCCAACTTCCTGCTCAACTACACCTTGATCACCGGCATGTTCGGCCTGCCGAAACTGGGGCTGGTGGGCATCGGCCTGGTCACCGCCATCGTCGCCAACTGCATGGCCCTGGCGCTGGCCTGGCATATCAAGCGCCACCCGGCCTATGCCGCCTACCCGCTGCGCCAGGGCCTGGCGCGGCCCAACCGCCAGTACCTGCGGGAGCTGTGGCGCCTGGGCCTGCCCATCGGCGGCACCTACGCGGTGGAAGTCGGGCTGTTCGCCTTCGCCGCGCTGTGCATGGGCACCATGGGCAGCACCCAGCTGGCGGCGCACCAGATCGCCCTGCAGATCGTTTCCGTGGCCTTCATGGTGCCGGCCGGGATCTCCTACGCGATCACCATGCGCATCGGCCAGCATTACGGCGCCGGGCAGCTGCTGCACGCACGCCTCGCCGGGCGGGTCGGAATCGCCTTTGGCGGCGCGGCGATGCTGGGCTTCGCGATGATTTTCTGGCTGCTGCCGAACCAGTTGGTCGGGCTGTTCCTCGATCACCACGACCCGGCCTTCCGCGCGGTGATCGACCTGGCGGTCAGCCTGCTGGCGGTGGCAGCCTGGTTCGAGCTGTTCGACGGCACGCAAACCATCGCCATGGGCGCGATCCGCGGGCTCAAGGACGCCAAGACCACCTTCCTCGTGGGCCTGGGCTGCTACTGGCTGATCGGTGCGCCGACGGCCTGGCTGATGGCCTTCACCTTCGGCTGGGGGCCGACCGGCGTGTGGTGGGGCCTGGCCTCGGGGCTGGCCTGCGCCGCCATCAGCCTGACCCTGGCCTTCGAATGGAAGATGCAGCGGATGATCCGCCGCGAAGGCGCCGGTAGCGCTTCGCGAGACGTGTTCGAGGCGGCACAGGACCCCCTGTAGGCGCCCCGCGCCTACGGGGAAACAGCGTCAGACCACTTCGCCGGCCAGGACCTGCTGGCTCCGGCCGAAGGTCAGGTACTCCACCAGTTCCGCCAGCGGCAGCGGCTTGCTGATCAGGTAGCCCTGCACCTGATCGCAGCCGAAGCTGCGCAACAAGGCCAGTTGCTCGGGGGTTTCCACGCCTTCGGCCACCACCTCCAGATGGAGGTTGTGGGCCAGGTTGATCATGGCGTGCACCAGCTTGCGGTTCTCTTCGCGCTGTTCCATGCCGCCGACGAAGCTCTTGTCGATCTTCAGCAGGGCGATCGGCAGGCTGTTGAGGTGCACGAACGACGAGAAGCCGGTGCCGAAATCGTCCAGGGAAAAGCGCACTCCCAGCCGGCCCAGCGCATCCATGGTCTGCTTGACCAAGTCGCTGCGGCGCATCACCGCGGTTTCGGTCAGCTCGAACTCCAGCCATTGCGCCTCGACCCCGCGCTCGGCAATCAGCCGGCTGAGGGTCGACAGCAGCTGGCTGTCCTGGAACTGGCGGAACGACAGGTTGACCGCCATGTGCAGCGGCGCCAGGCCACGTTCGCGCAGGGCCTGCATGTCCCGCAGCGCCCGGGAAATCACCCAGTAGCCCAGCGGCACGATCAGGCCGCTTTGCTCGGCCAGCGGCACGAACTCGCTGGGTGGCAACAGGCCACGCTCGCCATGGCGCCAGCGCACCAGGGCTTCGAGGCCGACGATCTGCCCGTCGTGCAGGTTCAGGCGCGGCTGGTAGTGCAGCTCCAGCTCGTCGCGGCGCAAGGCCCGGCGCAGCTCGCTTTCCAGGTCGGCGAGGCTGCGGGCGTTGCGGTTGATGCGTTCGTTGAAGACATGAAAGGTACAGCCCTGGGTGCTCTTGGCCTGCTGCATGGCGATGTGGGCGTGCCACATCAGCGGGTCGGCGCCGGCGTTGGCCCGGGCATGGGCGATGCCCAGGCTGCAGCCGATCAGCAGGCTTTCGCCATCGATCCAGTACGGCTCGGCCATGACCTCGGCGATGCGTTCGGCCATCCATTCGGCGCGTTGCGGCGCCCGGCGGGTATCGATCAGCAGGGCGAACTCGTCGCTGCCCAGGCGCGCCAGCTGGTCCCCGGCCTCGAGCTGGCTTTTCAGCCGCGAGACCACTTGCAGGATCAACCGGTCGCCGGCCTGGTGGCCCAGCGCGTCGTTGGCGTGACGGAAGTTGTCCAGGTCCAGGTGCCCCAGGGCCAGCCCGCGCCCTTCGTTTTCCGCCAGGCGCGCCGCCAGCAGGGTCTGGAACCCCTGGCGATTGGCGATGCCGGTCAAGGGGTCCTGCTCGGCCAGGCGCTGCAGGGTGTTTTCCAGCACCCCGCGCTCGCGCACATGGCGCAGGCAACGGCGCACCGTATCGGTACCGAGGTTGTGGCTCACCAGCCAGTCGCTGGCGCCCGCCGGCGTGCTCGGCGGCTCCTGCTCCAGCAGCAGGACGGTGGGCAGGCTGCAACGTCCGGGGCCCGGTTGCAGTGAGGGAACGGTTAACAGAATCGCAGAACGATCTTCATCGAACAGACGGCTGACAGACTCCCAGGTCGGCGCGCTGATCAGCACCACCGAGTCTCCCAACGGAGCGAGACACTCGCGCAACAACGCTGCCCACGCCGGCTCTTCGGCCAGCAGCAGCAAGCGCAAGGGTTCGACAGGCTTGGACAAGCTAGCTCCCTAGACTCTGTAAAAGAAGTGGCGGTGGGCATTATGACGCGTAGATAAACAATGACAAATGGTACTGATTATCAAACGCAATTTCTTGTACCGCTCTAACTCGAACATTAGACGCAAATTCAGCGCGCATCCTGAGGGAAAGTAGCAAAACCGGCAAATTTAGATCGCGTGCTGCGTCACAAGTCGGAGAACGCGGCAGAATCCGTCGAGCCTGTTAAAATGCCCGCCCATTTCGTTACAGACCCCCTTTTTTCGTCATGTCCCGACTCAATCCCCGGCAGCAAGAAGCCGTGAACTATGTCGGCGGCCCTCTTTTGGTGCTCGCCGGTGCTGGCTCCGGCAAGACCAGCGTGATCACGCGCAAGATCGCCCACCTGATCCAGAACTGCGGCATTCGCGCGCAATACATCGTCGCCATGACCTTCACCAACAAGGCCGCGCGGGAGATGAAGGAACGGGTCGGTACCCTGCTGCGCAGTGGCGAGGGCCGTGGGCTGACCGTGTCGACCTTCCACAACCTGGGGTTGAACATCATCCGCAAGGAGCATGTGCGGCTGGGCTACAAGCCGGGTTTCTCGATCTTCGACGAAACCGACGTCAAGGCCTTGATGACCGACATCATGCAGAAGGAATACTCGGGCGACGACGGCGTCGACGAGATCAAGAACATGATCGGTGGCTGGAAGAACGACCTGATCCTGCCGGCCGAGGCCCTGGAAAACGCCCGCAACCCCAAGGAACAGACCGCCGCCATCGTCTACACCCACTACCAGCGCACGCTCAAGGCGTTCAACGCGGTGGACTTCGACGATCTGATCCTGCTGCCGGTGAAGCTGTTCGAAGAACACGCCGACATCCTGGAGAAATGGCAGAACAAGGTGCGCTACCTGCTGGTGGACGAATACCAGGACACCAACGCCAGCCAGTACCTGCTGGTGAAAATGCTGATCGGCAAGCGCAATCAGTTCACCGTGGTGGGCGACGACGACCAGTCGATCTACGCCTGGCGCGGCGCGCGCCCGGAAAACCTGATGCTGCTCAAGGAGGACTACCCGTCCCTGAAGGTGGTGATGCTCGAGCAGAACTACCGCTCCACCAGCCGCATCCTGCGCTGCGCCAACGTGCTGATCTCCAACAACCCCCACGAGTTCGAGAAGCAACTGTGGAGCGAGATGGGCCACGGCGACGAGATCCGCGTGATCCGCTGCCGCAACGAGGACGCCGAGGCCGAGCGGGTGGCCATGGAGATCCTCAGCCTGCACCTGCGCACCGACCGGCCCTACAGCGATTTCGCCATCCTCTATCGCGGCAACTACCAGGCCAAGCTGATCGAGCTGAAGCTGCAGCATCACCAGGTTCCCTATCGCCTGTCCGGCGGCAACAGCTTCTTCGGACGCCAGGAAGTGAAGGACCTGATGGCCTACTTCCGCCTGATCGTGAACCCGGACGACGACAACGCCTTCCTGCGGGTGATCAACGTGCCGCGCCGGGAAATCGGCTCGACCACCCTGGAAAAGCTCGGCAACTACGCCACCGAACGCAAGATCTCGATGTACGCCGCCACCGACGAGATTGGCCTGGGCGAGCATCTGGACAGTCGCTTCACCGATCGCCTGGCACGCTTCAAGCGCTTCATGGACCGGGTGCGCCAGCAATGCGCCGGCGAGGACCCGATCGCCGCCCTGCGCAGCATGGTCATGGACATCGACTACGAGAACTGGCTGCGCACCAACAGCTCCAGCGACAAGGCCGCCGACTACCGCATGGGTAACGTGTGGTTCCTGATCGAGGCGCTGAAGAACACCCTGGAAAAGGACGAAGACGGCGACATGACCGTCGAGGACGCCATCGGCAAGCTGGTGCTGCGGGACATGCTGGAGCGCCAGCAGGAAGAGGAAGACGGCGCCGAGGGCGTGCAGATGATGACCCTGCATGCGTCCAAGGGCCTGGAATTCCCTTATGTGTTCATCATGGGCATGGAAGAGGAAATTCTCCCCCACCGCTCCAGCATCGAAGCCGACACCATCGAGGAAGAACGCCGCCTGGCCTACGTGGGCATCACCCGCGCCCGCCAGACCCTGGCGTTCACCTTCGCCGCCAAGCGCAAGCAGTACGGCGAGATCATCGACTGCGCCCCCAGCCGCTTCCTCGACGAACTGCCGCCGGACGACCTGGCCTGGGAAGGCAACGACGACACGCCGACCGAAGTCAAAGCCGTGCGCGGCAATAACGCGCTGGCGGATATACGGGCGATGTTAAAGCGCTAGAATTGACCACTTTTTAGCCGAGGCATCTTTAGCCGAGGCATTTTCAACCGACCCCTTTTATCAGCACCCAGGCGCGCCACGCGCCAAAAGAGGAAAGCTTCATGGAAGCACTGCACAAGAAAATCCGCGAAGAAGGCATAGTGCTTTCCGACCAGGTCCTGAAAGTCGACGCGTTCCTGAACCACCAGATCGACCCGGCACTGATGAAGCTGATCGGCGACGAATTCGCCGCGCTGTTCAAGGACTCGGGCATCACCAAGATCGTCACCATCGAAGCCTCGGGTATCGCCCCGGCGGTCATGACCGGCCTGAACCTGGGCGTTCCGGTGATCTTCGCACGCAAGCACCAGTCCCTGACCCTGACCGAAAACCTGCTGTCGGCGACCGTGTACTCGTTCACCAAGCAGACCGAAAGCACCGTGGCGATTTCCCCGCGCCACCTGACCAGCAGCGACCGCGTGCTGATCATCGACGACTTCCTGGCCAACGGTAAGGCGTCCCAGGCGCTGATCTCGATCATCAAGCAGGCCGGCGCCACCGTGGCCGGCCTGGGTATCGTGATCGAGAAGTCGTTCCAGGGCGGCCGTGCCGAACTGGACGCCCAGGGCTATCGCGTGGAATCCCTGGCCCGGGTCAAGTCCCTGGCCGGTGGCGTGGTGACCTTTATCTAAGAGGCTTCGCCTCTTCAATCGCGAGCAATCGGGCGTCGACCGATTGCTCGCGATGCCGCCTTCAGGCGCCCATTCCTAGGGCTGCGCGGTCTCGCGCAATGCCGCCAGCAGCAAACGCTGATAGATCTCCTCGCGCCAGCCCTCTGGCTTCACCAGTTGCATCCGCTCCAGGTGCGCCGCAAAGGCCTCGGGCGCCGGTGCATCCAGCGCCGCCTTGCCCAATTCGAGGAGCTCGCTGAGCTTGAACTTGCTCTTCAGCCAGTTCAGCGCCCGCAACAGGTCTCGCTCCTGCGCACTGAAATCGCTGCCCAACGGATACTCCGGGAACAGCTGCCGATGCTGCGCCTGGATCGCCAGCAGGCGCTGCGGCAGGTTGTCGGTGAAACGCGGGTCGAGGCGGAAGTCCCTGGGCAGCTTGCCGGCCTTCTGCGCCTGCTCGACCAGCCCCGGCTGGAACCGCGAGTCGCTGATATTGAGCAGGGCTTCGATCACCTTCGCATCGTTTTTGCCCCGCAGATCGGCGATGCCGTACTCGGTGACCACGATGTCCCGCAGGTGCCGGGGGATGGTGCAGTGGCCGTATTCCCAGACGATGTTGGAACTGACCAGGCCCGCGGACTCGCGCCAGCTGCGCAGGATCAGGATCGAACGCGCCCCCTGCAGCGCATGGCCCTGGGCAACGAAGTTGTATTGCCCGCCGACGCCGCTGAGCACCCGACCGTCTTCCAGCTGATCCGCCACCCCGGCCCCCAGCAGGGTGACCATGATCGAACTGTTGATGAACCGCGCATCCTGGCGCTGCAGGCGCTTGAGCTCTTCCTGGCCGTACAGCTCGTTGATGTAGCTGATGGCGGTCATGTTGAACTCGCCGAGCTTGCTCTTGGGCAGCTCCCTGAGGCGCTGGTAGAAGCTGCGCGGCCCGAGGAAAAAGCCGCCATGCACCGACACCCCGCCCGGCGCCTGCTCGGCGTCCAGCGTCCCGGCATTGGCCTGCCGTTGCAGGGCCACCGAGGGATAGACCTTGCGCCGGACGATGCCGGCATCCGCCAGGGCCAGCAGGCCGTTGACGAACATCTCGCTGCAGCCGTACAGCCCCTTGGCAAAAGGCTCCACCCCGCCTTCGCGCTCGATCAACGGTCTCCAGCACTGGATTTCCAGGTCCGCCAGCAACGCCCGATAAGCCTCGTTGTCCGCCTGGCGCGCCAGCAGCGCCGCCGTCAGCGCATCACCCATGGAGCCGATGCCGATCTGCAACGTGCCGCCATCGCGCACCAGGGTGCTGGCGTGCAGGCCGATAAAGTGGTCCTGGAAACTCACCGGCATGTTCGGCGTGGAAAACAGCGTGCTGCTCTCCTCCTCGTCGAGCAGCAGGTCGAAGGTCGCGCAATCGACCTCCGCATCGCCCGGCATATAAGGCAGGTCGCGATGTACCTGGCCCAGCAGCAGGATGTTTTCACCGGCGGCACGGCGCTGGGCGATCATCGGCAGCAGGTCGAGGGTGATGTCCGGGTTGCAGCTCAGGCTCAAGCGGTCGGGCTGCTGCGAGTCCCGGGCCACCAGCTGGGCGACCAGATTGAGGCCCGCGGCATTGATGTCCCGCGCCGCATGGCTGTAGTTGCTGCACACGTAATCCTGCTGCGCCACCGGGCTGTTGAGCAAACTGCCGGGCTGCAGGAAGAACTGTTCGATGTGGATATTGGCCGGCACCTGGTTACGGTGCAGGTCGGCCAGGTAGTCCAGCTCGGGATAGTCGGCGAATACCTGCTCGACGAAAGGTTCGAGGAAGCGCCGTTGCAGGCCATCGCCCAACGCCGGCCGGCCCAGGCTCAGGGCGGTGTAGATCGTCAGCTGGCGTTCGGGCAGTTGCGCGACGCGCCGGTACAGGGCGTTGACGAAGCGGTTGGGTTTGCCCAACCCCAGGGGCATGCCCATATGAATATGCGCCGGCAAGCGTGCCAGGACTTCGTCGACCGCCTGCTCGATAGAAGATGACTGCACCATCCGATCCTCCAGAACCATCCATGAATTGAGGTTGGACCGAGCTTGCCGGGACTTTGCCGCGATGAACAGTCCCGCCGGATCGCAGGCATGAAAAAAGCCGCTCGTAAGCGGCTTTTTTGCGCAAGATACAGGCTTATTTCAAGCCGGACATCTTCTGGATGGCGCCCTTGAGCTCGGCATCGGAGCAATCGGCGCAGGTGCCTTTAGGCGGCATCGCGTTGAGACCGGTAATGGCCTTGGCCAGGATGCCGTCGAGGCCGCCCTGGTGATCCGCACGCTCTTTCCAGGCAGCGGTATCGCCGATTTTCGGCGCGCCCAGCAGGCCGGAGCCGTGGCAAGCATTGCAATGCTTGGCGATCACTTCGTCAGGGGTTTTCGCACCACCGCCACCGGCGGCGACAGCGACTTCCATGCCCTTGCATTCCTGACCTTGAACGCAGACCTGGCCAACCGGCTCGAGGCGCTTGGCAATGTCGTCGTTGGTCGCAGCTTGAGCGCTGACAGCCCAGAGGGCCAATACGGTTGCTGGTGCGGCCAGCATTTTCATAATTAGGTTCACGCGTACACCCTCAATGGTGGCTAGTCACGCCCACGGCCACGGTTTCGCGGGCGGGCGCAAGTATAGCGGTTAGCCCGCCACTCTGAAACAACCCTAAAGTCCAAGGGGAATTACAAAGAAGCGAAATACGGCTCGACAAACCGCTGCAATCCTTGCAGGACGCCTGTTACGTCAGAAGTTCGCGGGCGTGGCTGCGCTGATTAGTCGCGCGGGGGCGTCGAACGGATTACGGAAACGGTGGGGCTTGGTGCTTTCGAAATAGTAGCTGTCGCCGGCTTCGAGGACGAAGGTCTCAAGGCCCACCACCAGCTCCAGGCGCCCTTCCACGAGAATCCCGGTTTCCTCGCCTTCGTGGGTGAGCATCTCTTCACCGGTATCGGCGCCCGGCGGGTAGATCTCGTTGAGAAAGGCGATCGCCCGGCTCGGATGCGCCCGTCCCACCAGCTTCATGGTCACCGCGCCATCGGAAATATCGATCAGCTCGTGGGCTTTGTAGACGATCTGGGTGGGCTTTTCCTGGAAGATCTCTTCCGAGAAGAACTCGACCATCGACATGGGAATGCCGCCAAGAACCTTTCTCAGCGAACTGATCGAGGGGCTGACGCTGTTCTTCTCGATCATCGAAATGGTGCTGTTGGTGACGCCCGCGCGCTTGGCGAGTTCACGCTGGGAAAGGCCCTTGAGCTTACGGATGGATTGCAGTCGTTCACCGACGTCCAATGCGGCGGTCTCCTAGGGAATCAGGCGGTGTTGTGGTTGAGCGTTATCATGGCGATAGCGTTCAGTATTTACAACACTTGGGCCTGAATCCCCCGGGGAAGGCGACTTTCGGCAGTGCGCCGCGGGGCTCAGTCCCCGGAATAGAGGAGCGGCACCCGGCGCAGGTTGCAGAAGATCTGATACGGGATGGTCTCGGCGGCGACCGCCAGCTCGCTGGCCAGGATGTTCTTGCCCCACAGCTCGACGGTGGAACCCAGACCGGCCTGCGGCACATCGGTCAGGTCGATGCACAGCATGTCCATGGAAACCCGGCCGAGCAGCTGGGTCCGCTGCCCCGCCACCAGCACCGGCGCACCGGTCGGCGCATGCCGTGGATAACCGTCGGCGTACCCCATGGCTACTACGCCGATGCGCATCGGCCGCGGCGTGACGAACTTGGCGCCGTACCCCACAGGCTCGCCGGCCGGCAGTTCACGCACGCAGATCACTTTCGACTCCAGGGTCATCACCGGTTGCAGGCGCGCGGCCAGCGGATGGCTCTCTTCGAACGGGGTCGAGCCATACAGCATGATGCCGGGGCGCACCCAATCGCTGGGGATGTTCGGCCAGCCCAGTACCGCAGGCGAGTTGCGCAGGCTGATTTCGGCGGACAAGCCCTGGCGGGCCGCCTCGAATACCGCGACCTGCTCGTCGCTGCTGGCACAGCTGAGTTCGTCGGCGCGGGCGAAGTGGCTCATCAGCACGATCTTCGACACCTTGCCGCTGGCCAGCAGCCGCTGATAGGCCGCCTGATAATCCTTCGGGTGCAGGCCGACGCGGTGCATGCCCGAATCCAGCTTGAGCCACACCGTCAGCGGTTTGGCGACCGTGGTTCGTTCGATGGCTTCCAACTGCCACAACGAATGAACCACGCACCAGAAATCATGCTCGACGATCAGCGCCAGCTCGTCGGCCTCGAAAAAGCCTTCGAGCAGCAGGATTGGCGCGCGGATCCCCGCCGCCCGCAGCTCCAGGGCTTCTTCGATGCAGGCCACGGCAAAGCCGTCCGCCTCGGCTTCCAGCGCCTGGGCGCAGCGCACCGCGCCATGCCCATAGGCATCGGCCTTGATCACGGCGAGCGCGCGGGCTCCCGGCGACACTTCGCGGGCCAGTTGGTAGTTGTGACGCAGGGCTTGAAGATCGATCAGGGCACGGGCAGGACGCATGGCGGCAGACTTCTAGGCGGTCATGTGGGAAGAAAAAACCGGCGCTGGCCGACAGCCTGGGCCATCGGTAGCACCGGGAGAGGGATCTTGCTTAAGGCAGGGCCGCCACGACGGACAGCTCGACCAGGATGTGCGGCTCGCAGAGCTTGGCTTCGACGGTCGCGCGGGCCGGGGCGACGCCTTTCGGCAGCCACTGGTCCCATACGCTGTTCATCCCGGCGAAGTGCGCATCGATGTCTTTCAGGTAGATAGTCACCGACAGCAACCGCGACTTGTCGGTACCGGCCAGATCCAGCAACCGCTCGATGTTGGCGAGGGTTTCACGGGTCTGCTGCTCAATCCCGGCATTCAGGTCGTCGCCGACTTGCCCGGCCAGATACACGGTGCCGCTGTGAACGACGATCTGGCTCATGCGCTCGTTAGTGAGCTGGCGCTGGATTGACATGTTTTGCAGGCTCCTGAGAGTTACCGTAACGAGAAATATCGAGACCTTCGGCGCTGATCTGCGGCTTTTTCTTCGCCATCAGGTCAGCCAGCAGGCGACCGGAGCCGCACGCCATGGTCCAGCCGAGCGTGCCATGGCCGGTGTTCAAGAACAGATTGCGCATGGGCGTGGCGCCGACGATCGGCGTGCCGTCCGGGGTGGTAGGACGCAGGCCGGTCCAGAAACTGGCCTGGGACAGATCGCCGCCCTGAGGATAAAGATCGTTGACGATCATCTCCAGCGTTTCGCGCCGGCGCGGGTTCAGCGACAGGTCGAAACCGGCGATTTCCGCCATGCCGCCAACGCGGATGCGGTTGTCGAAACGGGTGATCGCGACCTTGTAGGTTTCGTCGAGGATGGTCGAAGTCGGGGCCATGGCCGAGTTGGTGATCGGCACGGTCAGCGAGTAACCCTTGAGCGGGTACACCGGGGCCTTGATGCCCAGCGGCTTGAGCAGTTGCGGCGAGTAGCTGCCCAGGGCCAGCACGTAGCGGTCGGCGGTTTCCAGCTTGCCGTCGATCCAGACGCCGTTGACGCGGTCGCCGGCGAAATCCAGGCGTTGGATGTCCTGGCCGAAGCGGAATTCCACCCCCATCTTGGTGCACATTTCGGCCAGGCGCGTGGTGAACATCTGGCAGTCGCCGGTCTGGTCGTTCGGCAGGCGCAGGGCGCCGGCCAGAATATCGGTGACCTGGGCCAGGGCCGGCTCGACGCGGGCGATGCCTTCGCGGTCCAGCAGCTCGAACGGCACGCCGGACTCCTTGAGCACGGCGATGTCCTTGGCCGCGCCATCCAGTTGCGCCTGGGTGCGGAACAGCTGGGTGGTGCCCAGGCTGCGGCCTTCATAGGCGATGCCGGTCTCCAGGCGCAGTTCGTCGAGGCAGTCGCGGCTGTACTCGGACAGGCGAACCATGCGCTCCTTGTTCACTGCATAACGGGCAGCGGTGCAGTTGCGCAGCATCTGCGCCATCCACAGGTATTGATCGATGTCGGCGGTGGCCTTGATCGCCAGCGGCGCGTGGCGCTGCAGCAGCCACTTGATGGCCTTGAGCGGCACGCCCGGCGCGGCCCAGGGAGAGGCATAACCCGGCGAGACCTGGCCGGCGTTGGCAAAACTGGTCTCCATGGCAACGGCCGGCTGACGGTCGACCACGGTCACTTCGAAACCGGCACGGGCCAGATAGTAGGCACTGGTGGTACCGATTACGCCGCTACCCAAGACCAGAACGCGCATTTTCATATCCCTCAATCGCGGATAACCGCTGACGTTTATTGTTCAGAGCGAAGATGCGCGCAGTATATGAAGCAACGACCAGTGCTTTTCACTATATAAACGCCTATATTTGGCGAGAATTCTCGGCAAAAACCCTTTTTACGGAGGCGCATCCCCTATGCGTACCAACCATCAGACAAAGCGCGAACTAGACAAGATAGATCGCAATATCCTGCGCATCCTGCAGGCCGATGGCCGCATCTCTTTTACCGAGCTGGGGGAAAAGGTCGGGCTGTCGACCACGCCCTGCACTGAGCGGGTCCGTCGCCTGGAACGCGAAGGCATCATCATGGGCTACAACGCCCGGCTCAACCCGCAGCACCTCAAGGGCAGCCTGCTGGTGTTCGTCGAAATCAGCCTGGACTACAAGTCCGGCGACACCTTCGAAGAGTTCCGCCGCGCGGTGCTGAAACTGCCCCATGTCCTGGAATGCCACCTGGTGTCGGGGGACTTCGACTACCTGGTGAAGGCGCGGATTTCCGAAATGGCCTCGTACCGCAAACTGCTGGGCGACATCCTGCTCAAGCTGCCCCATGTGCGCGAGTCCAAGAGCTATATCGTGATGGAAGAGGTGAAGGAGAGCCTGAGCCTGCCGATTCCGGATTGACTGCCGCTGTCCCCCAGGACAAACGCTCGATTGCCCGCGATGGCAGCGGGTCAGACCAGCACCTGCCGGGTGCTCGCCATGTAGTCATGAATCTGTTTTTCCACCCGCGGGTGAATCAGCTCCACCGGGCGCCGGCCATTGGGGCATGGCAGGCTCGGCGTGGTCCCGAACAGGCGGCAGATCAGCGGCCGCTCGTCATACACGGTGCAGCCGTTGGGGCCCAGGTGCACACAGTTCAGTTCTTCCAGGGCGGCATCCTGCTCGGCGCGGGTCTTGCGCGGCAGGCGCGACATTTCCTCGGTCGAGGTGGTGACCGGACCGCAGCAGTCGTGGCAGCCAGGCACGCACTCGAACGAGGGAATCTGCTGGCGGAGCCTGCGGACTGTCTGGCTGTTACAGCTCATCGAAGCACTTACCGGGAACGTGGAGAGGCGGCGATTCTGCCCTAAAAACCTTGCTCCAGACAGCACCGACCGACCAGTGTTGCCGCACCGGAAAGGTCCGGCTTATGCTCCGTCAAATTTTCCAAACACTCGAATCAGGATGATCCACATGAACACCCGTGTTCAGCCGGCGGTGCCGAACCATGCGCACCCCGCCTCCTACTACGCCGCCAGCAGCCTGCCCCAGCCCGATCATCCGGCGCTGGCCGGCGAGCACACGGCGGACGTCTGCGTGGTCGGCGGCGGCTTCTCCGGGCTCAACACCGCCATCGAGCTGGCCGAGCGCGGGCTCAGCGTCATTCTGCTGGAGGCGCGCAAGATCGGCTGGGGCGCCAGCGGGCGCAACGGCGGGCAGCTGATTCGTGGGGTCGGCCACGGCCTTGAGCAGTTCGCCCCGGTGATCGGCGCAGACGGCGTCCGCCAGATGAAACGGATGGGCCTGGAAGCGGTGGAAATCGTCCGCCAGCGGATCGAGCGCTTCCAGATTCCCTGCGACCTGACCTGGGGTTATTGCGACCTGGCCAACAAGCCACGGGACCTCGAAGGTTTCGCCGAAGACGCCGAAGAATTGCGCAGCCTGGGCTATCGCTACGAAACCCGACTGCTGCAACCCCATGAAATGCACAGCGTGGTGGGCTCCGACCGCTACGTCGGCGGCCTGATCGATATGGGCTCGGGGCACCTGCACCCGTTGAACCTGGCCCTGGGCGAAGCCGCGGTCGCGCAGCAGCTGGGCGTGCGCCTGTTCGAGCATTCGGCCGTGACCCGCATCGACTACGGGCCCCAGGTCAAGGTCCATACCGAGCTGGGAACGGTGCGCGCCAATACCCTGGTGCTGGGGTGCAACGCCTACCTCAACGACCTCAATCCGCAACTGGGGGGCAAGGTCCTGCCCGCCGGCAGCTACATCATCGCCACCGAGCCCTTGGGCGAAGAGTTGGCCCACGCCCTGTTGCCGCAGAACATGGCGGTTTGCGACCAGCGGGTGGCCCTGGACTACTACCGCCTTTCCGCCGACCGCCGCTTGCTGTTCGGCGGCGCCTGCCATTATTCCGGCCGCGACCCGCGGGACATCGCCGCCTATATGCGGCCGAAGATGCTGCAGGTGTTCCCGCAACTGGCGGCGGTGAAGATCGACTATCAATGGGGCGGCATGATCGGCATCGGCGCCAACCGCCTGCCGCAGATCGGCCGGCTCAAGGACCAGCCCAATGTGTATTACGCCCAGGCCTACTCCGGCCACGGGGTGAATGCCACACACCTGGCCGGCAAGCTGCTGGCCGAAGCCATCAGCGGCCAACAGGGCGGCGGTTTCGATCTGTTCGCCCAGGTGCCGCACATTACCTTCCCGGGCGGCAAGCACCTGCGCTCGCCCCTGCTGGCGCTGGGGATGCTCTGGCATCGCTTGAAAGAGCTGGTCTGATAGCTGTCGCCGCCACGGAACAGGCATGAAAAAGGCCGCATCCGGTGAAATCGGATGCGGCCTTTTGCGGTTGCTGCGCAACCGATCGAGCGGCTACAGATCGGCGGGGGTCAGAGCCTCCAGAACGGCTTGAGCCCCTCCTGCTGCGCCTGCTCGCGGCTCAGGCCGATATCGCGCAACTGTTCGGGCGTCAGCTCGAGCAGCGCCTTGCGGGTACGCAGTCGATGCCAGTACAGACCCCAGAGGCCGAGGCCGGACGGCGCATTGCGGACGGAGGTCGTCCTTGCTGCCCGCTCCTGCTCAGCCGCCAGTTCCTGACCGTGTAACGACAGACGCACATCGCTCAAGCCATTCATTTTTGCTGCTCCTGTTTACTTGGGTCGCCATGAGCAGACATCATGCGCGAGCATCAAAAACCATTACAGATTCAAAGCTCCGCTATTATTCCCATACAGAATTTCCCCTGTCCGGGCTGAATCCTGTAATTTCGCGCCATCTGTACTGGTTATCCGACTCAATTACCCCGAGGCTGCGCCATGACCCTGTATGTCAATCTCGCCGAACTGCTGGGCACCCGTATCGAACAAGGCTTCTATCGCCCCGGCGACCGGCTGCCGTCGGTGCGGGCCTTGAGTGTGGAACACGGGGTCAGCCTGAGCACCGTGCAGCAGGCCTATCGGGTCCTGGAAGACAGCGGCCTGGCGACGCCCAAGCCCAAATCGGGTTACTTCGTGCCGGTCAGCCGCGAGCTGCCAGCGCTGCCCGCGGTGGGTCGCCCGGCGCAGCGGCCAGTGGAGATCTCGCAATGGGACCAGGTGCTGGAACTGATCCGCAGCGTGCCGCGCAAGGACATCGTGCAGCTGGGCCGCGGCATGCCCGACGTCACCAGCCCGACCCTCAAGCCTCTATTGCGCGGGCTGGCCCGCATCAGCCGGCGCCAGGACATGCCCGGCCTGTATTACGACACCATCTACGGCGTCCACGAACTGCGTGAGCAACTGGTGCGGCTGATGCTCGATTCCGGCTGCCAGATCGGCGCCAACGATCTGGTGATCACCACCGGCTGCCATGAAGCCCTGTCCACCAGCATCCGCGCCACCTGCGAGCCCGGGGACATAGTCGCCGTCGACTCGCCGAGCTTCCACGGCGCCATGCAGACCCTCAAGGGCCTGGGCATGAAAGCCCTGGAAATCCCCACCGACCCGCTCACCGGCATCAGCCTCGACGCCCTGGAGCTGGCCCTGGAGCAATGGCCGATCAAGGCCATACAGTTGACCCCCAATTGCAACAATCCGCTGGGCTATATCATGCCGGAGTCGCGCAAACGGGCCCTGCTGACCCTGGCCCAGCGCTTCGACGTGGCGATCATCGAAGACGATGTGTATGGTGAACTGTCCTACACCTACCCGCGCCCGCGGACCATCAAGTCGTTCGACGACGATGGCCGGGTGCTGCTGTGCAGTTCCTTCTCCAAGACCCTGGCACCGGGGCTGCGCATCGGCTGGGTCGCCCCCGGGCGCTACCTGGAACGGGTGCTGCACATGAAGTACATCAGCACCGGCTCCACCGCGCCGCAGCCGCAGATCGCCATTGCCGAATTCCTCAAGAGCGGCAATTTCGAGCCGCACCTGCGGCGCCTGCGCACCCAGTACCAGCGCAACCGCGACCTGATGATCGATTGGGTCAGCCGCTACTTCCCCGCTGGCACCCGCGCCAGCCGTCCCCAGGGCGGGTTCATGCTGTGGGTCGAACTGCCGGAAGGCTTCGACACCCTGCGCCTGAACCGCGCGCTGCTCGGCCAGGGCGTACAGATCGCGGTGGGCAGCATCTTTTCCGCGTCGGGCAAGTACCGCAACTGCCTGCGGATGAACTACGCTGCCAAGCCGACCGCCCAGATCGAAGATGCGGTGCGTAAGGTAGGCGCCGCCGCCATCAAGCTGCTGGCCGAAGACTGCGCAGCGGACTGAGCTCTTTCGGTGAAACCGGCGTCACACCTGGACCATCGCTGCACTGCGAGATGACCTGACTTGAGATCCAGACAGGCCCTGGCCTTCCTTATGCTGTTTGCGCTGTGCCTGACTGGTTGCGCCAATCTCGATGTGCCCCGTGAACCCAGCCAGGCGCTGCCGGCCGCCGATTCGGCGTTCGGCCGCTCGATCCAGGCCCAGGCCGCCCCCTACCAGGGACGCTCCGGGTTCCGCCTGCTGCCTGACAGCACCGAGGCCTTCATGGCCCGCGCCGAGCTGATCCGCAACGCCCAAAGCAGCCTCGACCTGCAGTACTACATCGTCCACGACGGCATCAGCACGCGGATGCTGGTGGACGAACTGCTCAAGGCCGCCGACCGCGGGGTGCGCATCCGCATCCTGCTGGACGACACCACCAGCGATGGCCTGGACCAGATCATCGCCACCCTCGCCGTCCACCCCCACATCCAGATCCGCCTGTTCAACCCCTTGCACCTGGGCCGCAGCACTGGCGTGACCCGTACCCTGGGGCGGCTGTTCAACCTGTCGCGGCAACATCGACGGATGCACAACAAGCTGTGGCTGGCGGACAACAGCGCGGCGATTGTCGGCGGGCGCAACCTGGGCGACGAGTACTTCGACGCCGAGCCCGATCTGAATTTCACCGACATCGACATGCTCGGCGTCGGCCCGGTCGCCGAACAGCTGGGGCACAGCTTCGACCAGTACTGGAACAGCGCCTTGAGCAAACCCATAGGCGAGTTCCTGTCACGCCTGCCGTCGGCCAGGGAACTGGCCAACACCCGGCTGCGCCTGCAGCAGTCGCTGGAGGAGGCCCAGCAGCAGAACCACACGTTGTTCCAGGCGCTCAAGACCTATCGGACCCAGCCGCGCCTGGCCGTCTGGCGCACAGAGCTGATCTGGGTCTGGAACCAGGCGCTGTGGGATGCCCCGAGCAAGGTCCTGGCCAAGGACGAACCCGACCCGCAGCTACTGCTGACCACCCAGCTGGCGCCGGAGCTGCGGGGTGTCAGCCAGGAGCTGATGATGATCTCGGCCTACTTCGTCCCCGGCCAGCCGGGCCTGGTGTACCTCACCGGGCGCGCCGACGCCGGGGTCGCGGTGAGCCTGCTGACCAACTCCCTGGAGGCCACCGACGTGCCAGCGGTGCACGGTGGCTATGCGCCGTACCGCAAGGCCCTGCTGGAGCACGGCGTGAAACTCTACGAACTGCGGCGCCAGCCCGGCAACGGCGGCGGCAGCGGCCCCCGTCTGTTCCGCGGTACCGCGAATCCTGGCTCGGACTCCAGCCTGCACAGCAAGGCGATCATCTTCGACCGGCAGAAGGCCTTTATTGGCTCCTTCAATTTCGACCCGCGTTCGGTGCTGTGGAACACCGAAGTCGGGGTGCTGGTGGACAGCCCCGAGCTGGCCGGACAGGTTCGCGCCCTGGCGCTGCAAGGCATGGCGCCGACCCTGAGCTACGAAGCGAAACTGCAGGACGGCAAGCTGGTCTGGGCCACCGAAGACAACCAGCAAGACCATACCCTGAGCCGCGAACCGGGCAGCTGGTGGCGGCGCTTCAATGCCTGGATGAGCACCACGGTCGGCCTGGAGCGGATGCTCTGAGCCTCCCCCAGCAGGAGCGAAGCGTACTCGCGATAACGCCCTCCGAGACACCGCGATGCGTCAGGAAGGACGCCATCGCGCCTACGAGGCTTGGGCTTGAGCCGCGCCAAACGCGCCTTCGCGCAACAACAGCACAATCAGCCCCAGGGCGCCGGCCGCCATCAGCCACAGCAAGGCATGGCCGCTGACCCACTGGCTGCCAGCCCCTGCCACCAGCGGCCCGACCAGGCAACCGATCCCCCACAACTGGGCGACGTGGGCGTTGGCACGCACCAGCGCATCGTCGCGGTAACGCTCGCCGATCAGGATCAGCGACAAGGTGAACAGCCCACCAGCGCTGGCCCCGAACAGCACCCACAGCGGCCAGATCAGCAGGGTCTCGAGCAACAGCGGGATGGCCAGACTCGACAGCGCCAGGATCACCGCGCAACCGGCAAACAGCGTGCGCCGCGACATTCGGTCGGCCAGGGCGCCGATCGGCAGTTGCAGCAAGGCATCGCCCACCACCACGGTGCTGACCATCGCCAGGGCGACCTCCTCGGTGAAGCCCTGGCGCAGGCAATAGACCGGCAACAGGGTCAGGATCATCGCCTCGAACGCGGCGAACAGCGCCACCGCCCAGCCAATGGCTGGCAGACCACGGCAGAAGCGCCACAGATCGCCGAGGGTCACACTGCAAGACTCGCTGCTCGGCGCCCCGCTGCGGCCCACCAGCAGCAAGGGCGACACCACCAACAGCACCACGCCGACCCAGAAGCCGTAGTCATGCTCGGTGCCCAAAGCCCCCAGCAATAGCGGGCCGGCCAGCTGGCTCAAGGCATAACTGCTGCCGTACAACGCCACCAGGCGCCCGCGCCACTGCTCCACCACCAACTGGTTGATCCAGCTTTCGCCGAGAATGAAGACGATGGTCAGCACCATGCCGATCATCAGCCGCAGCACCAGCCACAACGGGTAGCTCGGCAACAGCGCCAGCAGGCCGATGGAGATTGCCCCGCCCCACAGGCACAGGCGCATCAGCCCCGCGGTGCCGAAACGCGCCGCCAGGCGGCTGGATAGCTTCGCCCCGAGCAGCACACCGATCGCCGGCATCGAGGCCATCACGCCGATTGCAAAGGGCCCATAACCCCAGCTCTCCAGGCGGAACGACACCAGCGGCATGCTCACGCCCAGGGCCAGCCCCACACTCAGGACAGCCGACAGAACGGCGAAGTAAGTTGCCCAGCGCATTGCCCACGCTCCTGTGGATGGTTTTTCAAGACAGAGACAACGCAGCCGGGCCTCCCTCACGGAAAGTCCGGCTGCGCTGTGGATCGGCTAGCGGCCTGGGTGTTTCAGCGTTGCCCGCTGATGGCGCCCGTTCGGGCGCCCGACATCCGTGGCCCTTGAGTTACAGCTTGATCCAGGTCGCCTTCAGTTCGGTGTACTTGTCGAATGCGTGCAGCGACTTGTCGCGGCCGTTGCCCGACTGTTTGAAACCGCCGAACGGCGCGGTCATGTCGCCACCGTCGTACTGGTTGACCCACACGCTGCCGGCCCGCAGCGCCTTGGCGGTCAGGTGCGCCTTGGAGATATTGGCCGTCCACACCGCCGCGGCCAGGCCGTAAGGGGTGTCGTTAGCAATCTGGATGGCCTCTTCCACCGTGTCGAAGGTAATGACCGAGAGCACCGGGCCGAAGATTTCTTCCTTGGCGATCTTCATCGCGTTGCTGACGCCATCGAAGATGGTCGGTTCGACGTAGGTCCCGCCGGTTTCCTGCAGGGTGCGCTTGCCGCCCACCACCAGCTTGGCGCCGTCGGCATGGCCAGACTCGATGTACGACAGCACGGTGTTCATCTGCTGGGTGTCCACCAGCGCGCCGACGTTGGTGGCCGGATCCAGCGGGTTGCCCGGCTTCCAGGCCTTGAGGGCCTCGATCACCATGGGCAGGAACTGGTCCTTGATGGAGCGCTCCACCAGCAGGCGCGAGCCGGCGGTGCAGACTTCGCCCTGGTTGAAGGCAATGGCGCTGGCCGCGGATTCGGCCGCGGCCTGCAGGTCAGGGGCATCGGCGAACACGATGTTCGGGCTCTTGCCGCCCGCCTCCAGCCAGACGCGCTTCATGTTCGACTCGCCGGCGTAGACCATCAGCTGTTTGGCGATCTTGGTCGAACCGGTGAACACCAGGGTATCGACGTCCATGTGCAGGGCCAGGGCCTTGCCCACGGTGTGGCCGTAACCCGGCAGCACGTTGAGTACACCTTTCGGAATGCCGGCCTCGACGGCCAGGGCGGCGATACGGATCGCGGTCAGCGGCGACTTTTCCGACGGTTTGAGGATCACCGAGTTACCGGTGGACAGCGCAGGTCCCAGTTTCCAGCAGGCCATCAGCAGCGGGAAGTTCCACGGCACGATGGCGCCCACCACGCCGACCGGCTCACGGGTCACCAGGCCCAGCTGGTCGTGGGGCGTGGCGGCGACTTCATCGTAGATCTTGTCGATGGCTTCGCCGCTCCAGCTCAGCGCCTGGGCCGCGCCCGGCACGTCGATGCTCAGGGAGTCGCCGATCGGCTTGCCCATGTCCAGGGTTTCGAGCAGGGCGAGTTCTTCGGCGTGCTGCCTCAGCAGGCCGGCAAAACGAATCATGGTGGCCTTGCGCTTGGCCGGCGCCAGGCGCGACCAGACGCCGGAGTTGAACGTGGCGCGGGCGTTTTCCACGGCGCGCTGCGCATCCGCGGCGTCACAGCTGGCAATCTTGGCCAGC